>CAYNHH010000025.1:11201-12904 GCA_964397085.1 uncultured Candidatus Saccharibacteria bacterium | reverse complement strand
TGCTGTTCGGACTTTCCTCTCTACCCAGAGGCAGAGCGATTACCCGCTAACTCACCACGAATTATACCAAGAAAAGCACTATTTGTCGATACCAGCTTGACTATCAAGGCAAATATTTACTTGCTCATCTGCCAGCTTGTTGTCTTCTCGATACACATGAGTAAATGAAATGTTCAATCCTGGAATCTGAGCCTGTATTTGCTGATACAGTGGCTTAATATTTGCATTCTTTACCTTATATACACCATTGAGCTGTCTTTCCACTAGCTGACTATCAAGATGAAACTCGAGCTTACTATCTTTATATTGAGCTACATTTTTGAGCGCTAGGAGTACAGCGCTGTATTCTGCATAATTGTTTGTTTGAATTCCTAAATACTCATTATATTCTGCCAAAACCTTGCCTTCTGTAGATAAAAATACTACACCAGCTGCAGCAGGGCCAGGGTTACCTCGAGAACCACCATCACAATATATCTTTATCGTCTGAGTAGCCATAATGCTATTACTCCTACCCCTACTATTACCCTATAAATTACAAATACCAGCATTGAATGTTGCTTCAGATAGTCTAATAACCACTTAATAACTAATACGCCTACTACAAAAGTCACAACTATACCCACCATTAGATCAAAGTTAGATACCGAAGGAGCTGGATGCTTCATTAGTTCGTACCCTTTATACAATCCCGCACCAAGAGAAATAGGCGTTGCAAGCAAAAAACTAAAGCGCGCAGCATCTTCGCGCTTTAACCCCAGCCACAAACCAGCAGTAATAGTAATTCCTGATCGTGATGCTCCGGGAATGAATGCCAATACTTGAGCAAAACCTACAAAAAGACTTTGCTTTAATGTCATTTTCTCAACACCCTCATGCTTTTTACCTACTTTGTCTACATAGTAAAGAAGCGCACTAAAGACTATCATTCCTACACCCACAATGAGCGGTGCATAACTACTTGCGTGCAAGTATTTTTCAATCATCTTATCCCCAAAAAAACCAAGTACAGCAGCCGGAACAGAAGCTGCAACTATGTACCATAAAAGCCTGTCTTTTGTTTTTATCATCTGTAAAAACTCTTTACCAAAGAACACTAAAAGTGCCATGGCGGTACCGATATGAATCGCTGCGTCAAATGCTAAGCCTGGGTCTGTAAATTGAAAAACCCAAGGCACAAGTAGTAAATGGGCCGATGATGAAATGGGTAAAAATTCAGTTATTGCCTGCACTATAGACAAAACTACAACAATCACAAGCATTTTACAGACCCCCCTGTTCTTCAATAGCTGCTCTCAACTTATCAGCTACAGGTTTTAGCATTGAATATTCAACCTCGTGAGCTCGGGTATGATCAAGATCACCAGTTTTGTAGATAGGTAGCACATGTACGTGCACATGTGGCACTTCAAGGCCTTCTATCACTACACCTACTTTTGGACAATCGTAAGTTTCTTTGATTACTCTGCCAAATTTTTGCACAATATCCATGATGTACTGATAGGTTTTTGCATCAAGTGTCTCCCAGTCTTCCGTTTGCTCAATGGGGATTACCATACAGTGTCCTTCATTGTTGGGCGCAATAGTGGGGATAATAAAACACACGTCATCTTGGTAGATAACTTCTCGTGGTATTTCACCCTTCAACATTTTGGTAAACACAGAATCTTGCATAAATACTAGTATAGCATTTATTTCTGAGG
>CAYNHH010000025.1:0-11101 GCA_964397085.1 uncultured Candidatus Saccharibacteria bacterium | reverse complement strand
ATTTTGGTAAACACAGAATCTTGCATAAATACTAGTATAGCATTTATTTCTGAGGTATTTGAGAGCTCTGTGAGGCGATTTCACCAGCGTGAGCATAAACATTACTGAGTTGGCTGAGTTCTGCTGTTACAGTGGTCTGTAGACTATTCAGATACCACATGTAGCAGCTGAGTACAGCAAATAGAATAGTGAATTTGATCATATTATTCATAATACCAACTAGAATAGTACCTTGTAGACAGAATGTACAGCGTAACAATATTAGATTTAAATACTAGGCTACTGCTTATCTAGTCTGAGCTTCTTTCGTGAGAGAACATACAAAGAAGCAAGCCCTGCAGCAACCACCCCAATAGCACCTACTAATATAGGCTGGGTATTCTCACCACTTGGAGCCAATGTGCCACCTACAATCTTAATTGATCCAGTCCCGCCAACTTGATTCGAAGAAGTGAAGCTCAAATTAATCGCAGGGTCAGCGTTAACATACCCTATACAATTACCAAGCGCGTCAGTTTCAATAGCACTGACACGCCAATTATAATTACCCTCACCAAGTGCGGTAAATGTATGACTCACAGTAGTGCCGCTGGCCACAGCTGGTATAGTCACAGTTTGTAAAATAGTTGCAAAATTATCTTTGGTAAGCTCAAAAGTAATATTTGAGTGATTACTTTCAGCATCTGAATAGTCGGCTGATACAGGTATATTTACTGTTTGAGTAGAGCTTACTAGGCTTTGGTTGACAGACTGAGGCTGTAGATTGGTGAGATTTGGAGCAGTATTAACATGCTCAGCTCGTATATTGGCAGTTACATTATGCTGAATTTGATGAGTAAAAACGGGGTAATTAAAATCACCATTTAAGTTTGCTGCAACATTAGTGGGACTCGATGAAAATGGAATTGTTGGAGCCGTGACATTAAATTGATACTGTTGCCTGTCGTATATAGTCAGATACGCGCTACTTGAGAGATAATTAGGAATCACGGTAAGTGGTGTGGTGGGTGCTGCATTGGCGTTAGAAAGTGTGACAGGCCCATTCGTTGCGTAGAGATAGTAGTATGCCAAGAAGCTATCCGAGGTATTTTCTTTTAGACAAATATCAATACTCTCATCAATCTCATTACAAGGATCAGCTAGTGCGCTTGAAAACGAAACATTATAACATCCATCATCCTGACCAGTGCTCGAAACAAGAGATTCAGCGTGAGCCGAGCCAGCAAAACTATGAAGTATCTGGTCTTGAAGACTATCACTACTATTCTGTGCTCCACCGAGGTGCATTGAAAAAACTGTCACAAGTAGTAACGAGACGAAAAAACCAGGTAATTTACTTTTATGTATAGCCATAAGTACTTTTATTGTAACTTGAGACCTAACGCTTTGGCAACAGCCTGAGATTCTTTGGCTGAATCGAAATAGCTAGAGTAGTTATTCAGCTCTGTTAGATAGCTAGCAGCAAGCTCTGGATCAGTTTTTACAATCAGACGAGCTAGCATAATCCTTGGATGAGCCATATTGCGATAATAAAAATAGCCAAAATTTGTGTCGCTAGATAGAAAATTCAATGCAAGATAATCTTGATATAGCTTCATTGCATCAGGATCTTTTTGTACGGCAGCAATATCAGCTCTCAACAGCTTATACTGAGGAAAGTCTGTCAAACGAGTGAAGTCTTCGAGTATACACTTTGTTTCTTCTACTCTTCCAAGCTGCAAGAGGCACTCAAATTTATATTGCAAAACCATGAGTACCCTCTCTGGAATATAGTCGGGCCATGTAATCAGAAAGTGAACTATCGCCTCCAAAGCTTCAACATACTCACCTGAGTACATATAACCCAAGATCATATGATATGACAAATACACGTTGTTAGGATCAAGCTCTAAAGATCGCTGAATAATCTTGTAGCTTTGAGAAAGCCGAAACTCTTTCACCTCCAGATCCTTGTAATGATCTACTACGATATTCCTATCAATTATTGGTGTTTGTTTTACACTTTTTTGTGCTGATAAGTACATATGCACCGGTGAAGAATAAGTAAAATCACTTTTTTTAAAGATCAACTCTCGAGGTGCAGTACTACTTGGCAAGCCACTATCTACTTCAATGTTTTGTAATATAACCGAGATATGATTAGCGCCTGCAAAACCAGCATTCTTTAGCTCTAGCAAAGCTTTTCTTGAGCTTGGTTTCAAAACAAAATCAGCATCCCATTTCAATACATAGTCACTAGTTGTTTTGGCAATGCAATAATTGTACGCAGCCGAAAAATCGTCTACCCACTCAAAATAATGCACTTTGTCTGTGTATTTCTTGGCTATCTGCACCGTCTTATCAGTAGAACCTGTGTCAGTGACAACTATCTCATCCACCACGCCCTTAATGCTCTCGAGACAGCGCTCAAGCATAGCCTCTTCGTTCTTGACTACTAGGGCCAGTGAAAGTTTTGGCTTCTTCATACAATTACATTAGCATAATTTCATGATCAGGTTGATCAGTGGAGTGTCAGAATAATGTTCTGCCTAACCTCTGTGCAGGTTCAAACTTGTTTACCACGCTGATCAGGACAGCGACAGAATAATATTCTGTCTAACCTGCATTTTGCTAAAGCAAAATTCGCAGATTCAAGATCAATTCTAGACCATACAAAAAGCCCACCCTTGGTGGACTCTTTGTATGGTCAGGGTGACAGGACTTGAACCTGCGACCTCACGGCCCCCAGCCGTACGCGCTACCAACTGCGCCACACCCTGATAGAAGTATATTATAACAGGTAGCAACCCTAATCACTCAAAGTATATTTCAAGCTGTATGGCTGCTTAACATACTTGATTGAACCAAGCCTTTTACCCAACTTCAATAAATGGGTATGATGATGATCTACGGTCTTGATAATACTCCCCGGTTCTCTAAAGTACACATTGTAGCCCTTCGATTCATAGTCTATTAATATATTCAAGAATTCTGCTCGTTCATCCTGAGATAATACATCGAGCCTATCGGTGTGTTTTTTAGGAATCACCATCAGATGATCCTCTACCTCGCACATATCAAAAATGTCATAACCGAATTTATTTCGAATAACAATAAAACCATCATATTCCTTTACTCTCTCGCTATCTGGAATGCTACAAAACTGACAATCTCCATCTCGTGGGAATTTTTTGTAGTACTCGCTCTTTCTTTTGGATGTTTGATTGGTGTTATACATATCGCCATGTAATTATCTCATTAAGTTACCAGATGAGACAAGTACACTATAGATATATACTGTACATACTTGTTATGCTATGACATACTGTATATGTAAGAGTAATTTTAGTGCAACAAACCTCCAAATCAGCTCAGATACTCGCCCTGATCTCCAAAAAAGATTTGGTGCGACATAGTAAGATTATCGCCGAGCCAGCCCTGCTAGCGGCGTTTTCTGATACCAAAACCACTACTCCATCACGCCGCATCACCGATACCATCGCTCTTCTGGCCAAGCAAGGATTCATAAGTGTAGGTACCATAGACAATCAAAAGGTATATACCATTACTATCAAAGGCCGTGACAAACTTGCGCGCGCTCAAGCTGTTGGCAAGGTAGTAGACCCCACTCGCTGGGACGGACGCTACTACTTCATTACCTTTGATATCCCAGAAGCCCAAAAGGTAGCTCGTAATCAGATAATAATCGATCTCAAGCATGCGGGCTTCCTCAACTACAGCAAGGGTCTTTGGTTATCACCTTATAACCCCACAAAATATATTGAAGCTACCAGAAAAAGGTACAATCTAGGCCAAAATATTCGACTCATTGTTGCCAGTCACCTTGAAGACGAGACCAAAATAAAAAGACACTTCAAATTACAATAGAAGTATCTCGTCTAGATAATGACATCGAGCCCGCAAACGCCGAAAGTCTTGCTATAACCTCTCCTGCCAAGTGCTAGGTGGGCACCCGCAACGTTCTGACAATACCAGAAGTAATCTAAGGCTCCCTTGAGTTATGTTTAATCAGAAAAAGTTATAAAGACCTATAGCTCGTGCGTCGCAGACTACTCCAACTATTGTAGCACAATTGGATGGCCAAGAATGAGAGTAGCAAGGCCTGTTACTGCAGTGAGAATATATGGCGAAAGAAATCGAAACGAGATAAATAAAAATACAAATATGACTATCAATCCATACCGCTCCATCTGGTCCATCACATCACGCATAGCACTTGGAGCTATGGCGTATAGTACTCTAGACCCGTCAAGTGGTGGGACAGGAATCATATTAAACACAAAAAACGCCAAGTTGATCAGTACAAATTGTAATAAAAACTGTTCTGCAACCCCACTAAGAGGTACAAACCGTAAGTAGGTACCAACAATAATTGCCATCACCAAGTTACTGGCTGGCCCCGCAACAGCCACCAGGGCTGCTCCCCACTTACCGTACCGTACTGCGTACGGGTTGAACGGTACCGGCTTAGCTGCCCCAAAGACTATTGGTGAACCAAGTAAGATCAATGCTACAGGTAGTAATAAGGTAGAATATGGGTCAATATGTGCGAGAGGATTGAGCGTAAGTCGGCCATGCTGCTTGGCCGTAACATCTCCTAGTAAATGCCCAGCCCAAGCATGACAAAACTCATGCACGGTAAGTGCAATAACAACAATCGTCAGGTATAGTGCTATAGCAACTAGATTGAAATTCATCTCTCCATTTTAACAGATATAGATGTAGCATTGATAGACTATTGCATAACCCCACTCGGTATGATAAGATATGGAAGTTAATTTTTAGCTTATGTCATACAAATGCGATATCACCGGTAAAGGTAAACAGTTTGGTAACAATCGCTCGCACTCACTGCGCGCGACCAAGAAAGCATGGAAGCCAAACTTACAGACAAAAACCCTGATCATAGACGGTCAGAAGGTTAGATTAAAGCTAGCCGCCTCTACTATTCGTACGCTAAAAAAATATCAATCTCAGATTGATGCCAAAGAACTCGCTGCAGTAGCCAAAAAAGAAGCTTAAAAAGCTTCTTTTTTCTTTTAGTCAATTAATATAACTACTATTCAAGAACAATAAGTCTTTGCTGTTCGCTCTCGGTTAGCTCTTTTCTAGTAAGCTTACATTTCTGAACAGTCTCTTGTTCACTCCCAAACTCTGCAGCCAAAACCTTAAGCTGATCAGAGGTATAGTGATGTGGAATTATCACTTTTGGTTCGATTTGATTAATTATCTTGGTAGTAACCTCTGCTTTCTCGCCCACTACTGGCAATATCAATATATCAACAGCTGCAAAGGCCTCTAGCTGACTATCGGTAAGGACTTCTTTGACCTCGCCAAGATACGCCACTCGAATATCTTCAGATATTACACTGAATCCACAGCTACTTGCACCTACTTCAATAGCATCTATCATACAGCTCTTCACTTCATATTCTCCAGGAGAATCGAACAAAATCGCTTGTACTCCCTTGGGCTTTTCTGCATGACTCGGCATAAGTACCACATCAGCTTTTTCACTCATTGAGTTGACAGCAATATCGATCATTTTCGAGCTTAAATAGAATCCGTCTTCACCTAATTTTGTAATTTCCATATAGATATTATACCAATAATTTAGTCGTTATTTCTCTATTTGATCATTATAATATTTGTACATACTGCCTACTATTACAGAGGCTGCTGCAGTAACAGGTACAGCTATCAGCACCCCTACAAATCCCAGTAATGTTGCGCCTATCAATGCTGCGAGTAATACTAGCATTGGATGAACCCCCACAGCCTTCTTCATTACTTGAGGAACAATAATATTTCCCTCTATCTGTTGAATTATCAAGAAAAATATTGCTACAATGAGCCCTTTAATAGGCGAGCCGCTGAGAATCGCTACCAATACTGCCGGAATAGCACCTAAATACGCACCCACCATTGGTACAGCTTCCATCACACCCGCAAATAATGCCAATGTAAGTGCATAGTCTACTCCAATAACGGTTAGTCCTAGATATGAAGCGGCAAAAATAATGAGACACAGCACAGCCTGACCACGCAACCAATGGCCTAGCTTATTCGAAACATCATGCAATATTTTTACAAACTGTTCGCGCCACTCTTTACGCGGTAACATTCCTGATAGCACTACAGCAAATTTACGGCCACTAGCTAGCATGTATACAAGAAATATAAAAAAAGTTAAGAAGCTAAATACTCCACCGGCTATTCCTACAGATACAGTAGCCACATTTGAGCTCACCTTATCGGTATTTTTTGAAATCCATTTAGTTGCCTGGTCATATGCCCACTGTGTATACGACTGGTGAGAAGCAAACTCCTGTATCTGGCGCTGATACGTTGGCCAATTGGTAGATAGGGTTTTACCCTGAGCGATAATTGTAGGGATAATTAGGGCTATAACGAGAATAAACACCGCAACTATACCTAGTACCACTAAGGCTACTGCAAGGCCTCTACGTACGTGTAAGCGACGCTCCAAACTAGACACAACAGGGTTAAGCGCAATTGCAAAGATTGCGGCTACCGCCAGTGAAATGATAATTCCAGAGATCTGAAACACTACCCACACAAAAGCCACAGTCAAAAGTAGATAAATAAAGGTCAGTGGCGAGACTACAACAACATGTCGTTGAGTATTTTTCACTTTTCAGCACCTATAAAGTCTTTTTCGACAGCAACATGAGTAGTATCACTATCAGATTCAGAGTGATCAGTAGTTATGCTTTGATTGGCGGTAACTGCAAATATCTTCAGATCATCATAGAGTACTACCTTTTTCGCATCTAAGATATCGGTCAAGAAACGATCATTTAAGTTACGTCTATAATCAAAGTCTTCTAGTCGCATTGCCGTATAATTCAGTTCTCTGGTCATCTCCTTCTCCATATCTGCAATGATCTGAGACAACTTAGCACTGTTCATATCTCCTACTATAAAAATATCTATCTGCTGATTGCTACCACGCACAAATGCTCCGGTTAGAAACAGCATGCGCACGTTCCCGGCCTTTTGAATACGTTTAAGAATCTGGTCATCTTCTTTAGTTTGTTTGATAGCCTTAGACTTAGCGGGAATTTTTGAAAATATCGATTGTAGCTCGGCGTGGAACTTATACTTTTGGTCTACTTCATAATACAAGCGGTTGCCTTGAGAGACTGATCGTACTATTCCAATATTAAGAAGGTTTTGTAGTTCACGACGCACAGAGTTGATCTGCTCATCAATCTTGCGAGTAATCTCACGTACATAGAAAGGACGCTCGGGATTGTTATAAAACAAACTGAGTAGCTTTACGCGGGTTTTTGATCCAAACAATTGTTCAAACATACTCTCTCCTCACTCGGTGATACTTTAGTGTTCAGCTATGTCTTATAAGTTGAACTAACACCTGTTAAACCTGATTATACACTACATTGAACACATTTTCCAACCCAAGCAAATATTGTACTGAGAAATTTCAAGAACGTTTTTGAGCGATTCTTGCAGCTTCATTTTCCAACCAATCATCGATTGGTTTGAGCCCAAATTCTGGCACTTGTAGTGCAATTGCTTTTTCAATAATAAAGTCTGCTACCCTCGGATTCTTTGGCAAGAAAGAACCGTGTAAGTATGTACCAATAGCGTTACCTTGCAGTATACCTTCTTTCTTGGAGTCAAATGCATTGCCATAGCCTTTAATAACTTTACCTAGCGCAGTAACGCCCTCAAGCAACTCAGTCTCGCCACTATGATTCTCGAAGCCCACTAGCTTACCAAAAACTTCGCTTTGAATAGTAATATTACCTATCATTCTATGTTTGGTTGCCTTAGTCACTGCGTTAAACAACCCTATTCCTGGTATTTCTTCGCCTTCTGCAGTAATAAAGTATTTACCAAATAGTTGGTACGCGCCACATATAGCCAGTATTGGTACATCTCGCTTCATATGATCATGTAATACTCGAGATTTCAATTGTAGATCTTGTGCTACAGCCAATTGTCCCTTGTCTTGGCCTCCGCCCATAAAGATAATGTCGTAAGTTTCATTTATCTCTTCACCAATACTTCTTGTATGATACTCGAATAGGATCGATCTCCACTCCATTCTTTTCTGCAAACAAATAATGTTGCCAAAATCACCATAGATATTCATTCTGTCAGGATATAAATGAAGTATTTTTATTGGTCTCATTGTGACATTTCCTTTACTTCATGACCACTCTTACTGGCAATAGCAGATCTTACTGCAAGCATTGCAGTATAAGTTGAGAGAATATATCCAGTTTGACTAGGCTTACACTCATTAGCTGAAAGCTCGACAGCTAGCTCAATATTTGGCTCAATACTCAAGCTTTCTACCGAGAAGCCAGCATATTTGAGGCGTAAAGCCATATCATAAGCCCGAGTACCACTCACAAATATCTTACCTGTATAGCCAACAATATCTTCTATCGCACTATCCCACAGCCAAGACACATCTCTTCCATCAGCGATATTATCATTGATACATATAAGAAGTGGATTGCTTTGAGGTTTGGGCTTGAGAAATGTTTGGATTATCTGATTAAATCCGGTAGGATTTTTTATCAGCATCATCTGTAGGGTCTTATCTTTATAGGGCAACTCTTCGCCCCTACCAAATGCGGCTTCATTATCTTGGAGTGAGCTTGCTATCTCCTTATTATGTATGCCTACTGTCGAGCCAACTGCAAATGCAGCGAGTGAATTGTATATATTATACAGTCCCGGTATAGGTAAATGCACAAACTGAGTACCTGTAGCAGTTTTTACATCATATTCTGAAAATAATTTGTTAGTTTTGTGCATTTTCACTAAGTCAACACTAGGCTTTGGTCTTGCGAAGCTACTAGATTCTGATCTGTAGATTCCAATATGTCCAAAGTATTGTTGTAAATATTGCAACTTTTCACCTGTATTTGGGTCAAAGATACTATCTGCGGTATGGTCATTAATAATTTTTTCACCAGAATAGTCAGAAACTCCAAAATACATAGGCTCGTTCTTGGTTTCTCCTCCTAGACTTGCTACCAAGGGATCATCAGCATTTAATACTAAGGTGGTATCTAGGTTAGTGAACGATTTTTGGAAGCTCTTGGCTAAAGAGTCTAATTCACCATATCTATCAAGCTGATCCCTGAAAAGATTAGTTACAACCACTATTTTGGGTTGTAAATATGGAAAAACAATCGGGATATAAGCTTCATCCACTTCAAAAATGGCCATTTGAGCATCACATCTACCTTTTTTATCGCACTTCGACAGTATAGTGGCCAGTATACCCCGCTGCATATTAGAACCGGCAGTATTACGTATGTAAGTCACTCCGCACTTGGTGAATATGTCTGCAATCATTTTACTAGTACTCGTTTTACCATTTGTACCTGTTACTACCACTATACCCTTGGGGAAATTATTCTCTACAAGCTTACCAAGTAACTGTGGGTCAATCTTTTCTGCAACTAAGCCAGGCATAGCAGTACCGCCTTTACGAAATACTGATCCAACAGATCGTGCCAGCTTTGCTGATTTGATAGCAAGAGATTTTCTCATAACTATATTATATCAGAGTAAAAGCCCTAGGAGGTAAGATACTTGGTAATGCTACTACTTGCTTGATCAAGTGTATGTATCCACTGAATTGCGGCATTTCTTCTAAACCAAGTCATTTGCTTGCGAGAAAGCTGGTAAGTGGCAGTACATATAGCTGAATGCAGGTCAACCTCGGCTATCTTGCCCTCTAAATAATCTATCACTTGGGCATAGCCAGTGGTATGCAAAAGTATGTCTGTATCGCCATACTTACTACGTAACAACTCTACTTCATGTATAAAATTATTACTCAACATAGATTCTGTTCTAGCATCTATATTTTGCTTTAATATAGGCTTTTCTATGCCTATGCCTAATACTAAAGAAGATACTTCGTTGTGTTTTCTGTCATTATCTTTGCTGGGTCCTTTAGAAATTAATTGCTCCACTCGCCTTCGATTTTTACTATCAATTTGCTGGAACTGTTTTGGATATTTTTCTCCAGCAATTTTTTGTAAGTCACTAAGACTGAGGTTACTCAAATCCTCTCTTTCATTCTCGCTCATATCATCACGAAAAGTATAGTCGTATAGTACAGAGTCGATATACATGCCACTACCACCCACCAAGAATGGTAACTTACCTCGAGATTGAATTTCAGTAATAGCTGACTGCGCCAATTCTTTAAACTGAGCAGCGCCCACTGGCTTGTTTGGCTCGAATAGATCAAGCAAGTGATGTCTTACAGCCTTTTGGTCTTGATGAGAAGGCTTAGCAGTGCCAATATCCATACCTCTATAGACAGTGCGAGAATCAGCACAGACTATCTCACCATCAAACTTCTGTGCGAGCTGTATAGCCATACTGGTCTTTCCAGATGCTGTTGGGCCCAAAATTGTAACTAGTGGCTTATTAATTGTTTAACTCTCTCGATCATTATATGTTCATCAATACCGTATTTTGGATATTTTTTACCTTGAAGGGTCATTTCAGTGATTAAGAAATCAGCATCATGCCACTCTATCTTGCTATGAGATTCTGCATCGTCCATTTTTCTCCCATCTTCACTTTGAGAAATGTACTTACAAAGAAAATACAAAGTAGTTTTTTCTTTATTATTTACAAAAGGTAGGTTATCTTGGATAGAACCAATAAAGTGAATTGGCTTTGCAATAAGACCAAATTCCTCCTTCAGTCCACGCGTAAGTGTTTCATGATAATTCTCTCCTGGATCTGGGCTCTCTCTCATTAGGATATAGAAGTTATCTGCAGTGAAGCCATCGACAGTAATAGTATCAAAGTAATGCACACATACTTTTTTGTCATTATTAACTACTACTCCACCAATTGATACATGGAAAGGAAACTGTTCTGTACCTGAGATAAGTTTTTCTTGAATTTCCATGCTATATAGTTCTATTCTTGATGTTTTCTAATAGTGTTGTAGTAAACTCATCAATAGACTGAGATCCCATATCACCATCGCTATATTTTCTCACTGCAACAGCACCAGATTCTTGCTCTTTTTCACCCACAACGAGCGTATATGGCACTTTATACA
>CAYNHH010000024.1:0-13163 GCA_964397085.1 uncultured Candidatus Saccharibacteria bacterium | reverse complement strand
CACCACGCACAGTAGTACCATCCTGCTCGTAGAATACCAAGCGAGAGTCTAGTGCGGCAATCTCTTCAGCAATAAAACCTACTTCGGCCACATTGTCAGAATTGCGATTGTAGCTGACTGGGCGCAAGCTATCTACAAAGTCTAAGCCAATACCTAAGTCTTCAATATTGTGCTTAAAGCGCCCAGATGACACCGTGCATGATGTAGCTCCGGTATTGACTGTTATCTCTGATGTTCCGGGTGCACGGCACACCGCCCAATCACCAGCCACAGATGCAGTACCGGTTCGTAAATATGTAGTGCCATTTACATCGAGCTTGCCAGCTGGTGTGTTGGTACCAATACCAACATTACCGCCAGATAAATTCAGCCAACTGTCATTACCTTTACTATTGATACGTGTATTGATATTGCCTGCACTATCCGCACCTATAAGACTGTAATCAAAAGTTGCATCAGCAGTAGCATCTAGAGTGACATTATTACCAATGAGTAGCGCGTGATCTAGACCTTCAACAATGTTTGTATTACCTATGATAGTTGAATAATCAGTGTTGGTAATTTCTATATCTGTACCAGAGAGTGAGCTAGAGTGGACGTCTGTAATAATAGACGGGGCAAGTAGACTAGTGGCATTTGTAAATATCGATAACCCTGATGAGCTATTGATATTAGTAGCCAACGCTTCACCAACTATACTGCTTGAATCAATTATTTCAAAACTAGGTCCACCACAACCCAAGCTAGGGTCGCAAGCGGCATAGCCAAAATTACCTACTATCGCAACACTATCTGCAACGTTGATTCCTTCAAACTTACCAGCTGTATAGATAGTGTTGGTAAGTGTTGTCCAGCCCGTATACCCAAATAGGCCAAATGAATTGTTGACAGTAGATTGATTGAGATATGCCTGAGCGCCCGTCATGCCGTTGACTGTTGAACTAGCAATATTAATAAAGCTACTACCTAGATTATTGACATCAGATAAGTAGATTGAACCATAGACAGAGTTTGAGTTATCAACCGTGCTGGCGTAATAATTACCTTGTGACGAAGATACATTGTTCGCCTGCGAGCCACTCAAATTAAGAAAGTTACCATCAGAGTCACCGATGAGAGAGCTACCGCCAAATACAGAAGCACCATTGATAATAATGTTTTGATTGGCGTTTGCTCCTACAGTAACAGGAACTTGGCCAAACTCTTCGGATCTATTCAGTATAGTGTTGCCAGAAGTATCAAAAAGCGCTGTCTTGTCACTGCCGGTGACTACCTGCAAATTGTTTACATCACTAGTACCAAGAAGTGCTGTCGCACTATAAGAGTTACCACCCTGACAGAAGTAGGTAGTCAATACAGAACATGGGTCGGCTGGTCCTGCTGGGCCGGTAGCTCCGCTTGCGCCAGTAGTACCTTTTGAGCCAACTGATCCCCTCCCTCCACTAGCACCTTCGGGGCCTGGTGTGCCAGTCTCGCCTTTACTACCTGTGAGAGTTATTGGTACTGCATCATCACCAGATGCACCTATACTTAATATGCCATCTTTGAGAGTGAGTTTTGGCACAGTAGAAGTACTAGTGCCGCTACAGTTAGCTGGTAGACCAAGTAAGCGCACATACCAAGCATCAGTGCATAAACCCCGTAAGATAAATATTATTAATACGAATAATACTACCAGCCCTGAAAGTAACCAGATGAGCCAATGGGATTTTTTAGTTTCTTGAGTAGGCTGTTGCTCGCCTAATTGAGATTGGTTCAAGCCTTCGCTTGGTTGATTGTCCTCTACCACAAAACTCCTCTACATATAGTAGTTATGCTTATATTGTAGCATAGGTTTGCGTATTTATAGGAGAGATAAAAGTACTGTAAGCTTTACTCTTCTTCAGGCTCAACGGCTGTTTGAGTATCTTTTTTGGCAGCAGACTTGTCTATCTTGTCAAAAAGCTTGGCAAAGTCTTTACCTTCAATAGTTTCTTTTTCTAGCAAGGTCTTGGCAATAAGATTGAGCTTGGTACGATTCTTACGAATTACCTTATTGGCTGTAACAGTAGCTTCACGAATAAGCTTTTGAACTTCATCATCGATTTTGGCAGCAACTTCTTCAGAGTAATTACGGCTCTCACCCATACTTTTGCCCAAGAAAGTTGAGCCTTCAGAATCACCAAATACTTGATTGGATAGTTGTGGGCTCATGCCGTAGTCGGTAATCATTCGCCTGGCCAACTCATTGGCATGCTTGAGATCACTTGAGGCACCGGTAGTAATATCGCCAAATACCAGCTCCTCAGCAGTTCGGCCACCAAGTGACATAGCGATATCATCTTTGAAGTCAGCCACAGAGTGAAGGTGCTTGTCTTCTACGGGCAAGCTCCAGGTAACTCCGCCAGCCATACCTCGAGATACAATTGAGACTTTGTGTACCGGATTGCAGTGCGGGAGTAAGTGTGAGAGCAGTGCATGACCAGCTTCGTGGTAGGCAGTAATTTCTTTTTCTTTGTCGCTTAAGACATGACTTTTGCGCTCAGGCCCTAAGGCAATCTTTTCTACGGCTTCATGAAAATCAGCCAAAGTAATCTTCTTTTGATTATTACGAGCAGCAAAGATTGCGGCTTCGTTGGCTATATTGGCCAGATCTGCGCCAGATACTCCAGGAGTCTTCTTGGCTACTTCGCTTAGATCCACATCTTTTTCGAGTGGTTTTTTCTTGGTATGAACTTCTAGTATTTCTTCACGGGCTTTCATGTCAGGCAGATCAAGAGTAACTCTACGGTCAAATCTACCTGGTCTTAACAATGCCGGGTCGAGTACATCTGGGCGGTTAGTAGCAGCCATCACAATTACATTGGTACCCTGCTCAAAACCGTCCATTTCTACGAGAATTTGATTGAGAGTCTGCTCACGTTCATCGTGCCCGCCACCGAGACCAGTACCACGTTGACGACCCACTGCATCTACTTCATCAATGAAAATTATACATGGCGCATTCTTTTTGGCTTTGTTGAATAAATCACGCACGCGGCTAGCACCAACGCCCACAAACATCTCTACAAATTCTGAGCCAGAGATAGAGAAAAATGGTACATCTGCTTCACCGGCAACTGCTCGAGCTAATAGAGTCTTACCAGTACCTGGTGAGCCAAAGAGTAATACGCCTTTTGGTATTTTGGCGCCAAGCGCTTCAAATTTACCTGGATATTTCAAGAATTCAACAATTTCTTGGAGCTCAGTCTTGGCTTCAATAGATCCTGCTACATCTGCAAAACGAACTTTTTCTTTTTCTAGGCCAGATACTCGAGCCTTGCTTTTACCAAAGCTCATAGCTTGATTATTACTGCCTTGCGCCTGACGCATAATAAAGTACAAAAAGCCTACTATAAGAACAATTGGCAGAATTGAAAGTATAATATTTAGCCACTTGTCGAGGCCGCTATCAGGATTCTTAACTTCAACTTTTACTTTGTTGTAATCAAGACCGTAGTCTTTGAGATTGGCTGAGGCTTCTTTGAAGCTAGTCTGCTTGGTACCATCTTTGAGAGTAATGGTGAGTTGATCGCCATCTATGACTATCTTTTCAACCTTGTCTTGACTAGTCTGTTCTATTACTTGGCTAAGCGACACTTGAGCAGGCTTCTTTTCAGTGTAGCTTGCAAACACCAAAAGGCTAGCTAGCACTATTAGAGCAATAGCTATATAGATGAGTTGTTTCGGAATTTTTTTAATCATACGTATTATTTGACCTCACATGTTAGGTTGATAACTTTTGGAGTATTAGATTCTGCAACAAATCTTCTATCTATAGCGATATGTGGTAGCCAGACTACTTCGTTTTGGCTATTTACTACTACTGGCCAAGTATCTCGCTTGGCTCTGGCAATCTTGTTGTCTACAAAAATATCTTGTAGCTTCTTGCTACCATGCATACCAACTGGATATATTTTGTCACCTGGTTGCCGGGCTCGCACATAGAGCTTTTGATCGACGAATGCGACTGCTTCTTCTGCACCTGTACCTTGCGGTAAAAGTGCTACGATAAACTCATCATTAATAAATGGCTTTTTGACTGTCAAAACATGTGTCAATCTACTGGCAGGATTGGGGGATTTATATGATTGACACGAGATCTTTACGGTATCATAACCCACCGCCAGATGCAAGCCAGCTTTGAGGTGCTGTGTGCTACCGCTTTTGGCTGTCTTTAAGAACTCTTCGGCTTTGGTAACATTTTGACGACTCAGACCAATACCTGGCATGAGCTCTCGAGCAATGTGCATTACTAGACTCATGGCTACTTCTCTACTCAAGCCTCTAAACAAAACTCGATCGAACTCAATTGTGCTAGCTGACTTTTGTACGGTGATATCTGATGCTAGCTCTTCTATCTGAGAATCGATCTTAGTATTGAGTACTGACAAGTCATTGAGTCTTTTGGTAAACGTATGATGAAAGTTGCGAAACACCATGCTGCCTTGCGGTACCAAGCCGTGACGTACAAAATTTCGACTAAAGCCAATGTCTGCATTCGTACTATCTTCTCTATAGGGTAGTTGCTGAAGCTCTGCGTAAGTAATAATTTCGGCTTTACTAAAGGGCAGAAGCGGGCGTACGATATGTCCTCTTCTGGCCCGTAAGGCAGTCATACCTGTTCTGTCAGCACCACGTATAGTATTAAAAATGGCGGTTTCTATTCTGTCGTCGTTATGGTGGGCTGTGAGCAAGTAATTGTAGTTGAGCTCAGTGATGAGACTCGACAAAAACTCATACCGTGCTTTTCGCAATGCTGCCTCAGTATGGTCGGTACCAGAGTATTTTTGTAAGTAGTATGGATAACCATAATCTTCAGCCAGCTGAGCAACTAGCTCAGAGTCTTTGTGACTATCGGCACGCATTTTGTGATCAAAGTGAGCCACCACTAACTGCCAATTGTAAAAATCTTTGAGTTGACTAAGTAGATGCAAAAGACTTACAGAGTCGACACCACCACTAACTGCCACCACTAACTTGGATTGTGGAGGCAAAAGATCGGACGTATTGAGATGGTTTTGAAACCGCGTAAGCATTAGTATCTATTATAGCTCAAAAGCACTCATTAGTTGAGGTAAATAAAAACCAGTTCTTTCGAACTGGTTTTTATACTGGTGGCTGAAGAAGGAATTGAACCTTCGACCTCAGGCTTATGAGTCCTGCGCTCTAACCAACTGAGCTATTCAGCCGCGTCATCTTATAATTTGCAAACTTTTTGGTTCGAGTTTGAGAATTTGATAATGCTATGACATGAAAAAGAAAGGCGAAAAGTACCGCTTTTCAAGCTGTTATTGTTGCATAAATCAGAGTTTTTATCAAGACACTTGCAGACTTAGCCCAAACCAGTTAGTATAGGTATATATTTAAAGAGGTTATGCTATGCCCGCCAAGAAATCATCAAAATCAAAAACTCCACTAGCCAAGAAAAAGAAGCAGTTTATTGACCCTACAATTGTCGTTACTATCGCCTGTATTGCTATCGGTGGATTGATCTTTGTACTTTACGCCAGCGCTGCTACAGTAAATACTGTAATTAAATAGTTTTTAACCTAGATAAATAAGAAGCCCAGTTTGATGATTGGGTTTTTTGATATGTGGGAGCAGGATGGTCGCTGAAGCGACCTCAGTAAGACAATGCTCGAAGGTATGCAGGATAGCGGCTTCGCCTTCTTCGCTTCGAAAGTGCTCGAAATATATTTCTGTGCGCTTTCTCGCTTCACCGCCCCTGCGACTTACCAAGTAAACTTGGTGTCGCAGAACCGATTCTTGCATCATTACCAAGAAAAAAACCCAACGTTAGTTGGGTACTTTTCTTGGTAGCGGGGGCAGGATTCGAACCTGCGACCTCCAGGTTATGAGCCTGACGAGCTGCCACTGCTCTACCCCGCGATATTTTAAGACAATTGGTACCTGGAAATTATAGCGTAAAAAGCTATACTTTTCAAGAGCCAAATAAGAATTCACGCCATTGTTGCCAGTGTGGTTTGCTGTTTTGAATTTGCTCGTCAGTTTTTAATTCTACCTCTACTGTATTGATTGGTGTATTGCTGGCAGCAAGAGAAGGGTCTTTTTTGACAATTACTACTGTTTCGCCAGGTTTTTGCAAACCAAGCTTTTCGCGAGCGAGTTTTTCTTGGTAGGCATCAGTCTTGTAGTAAGTAACTTTATAGCCAAGCTCTTCTATTTGGGATTGTAATTGAGTTATTTGACTCTCAAGCTGATCTGACTTAGAACGGAGTGCATAATTCTTACCAGTCTCATTGGTGAGAATTGCAAACATATAGAGCAAAAATATGAGGCCTATCCAGAAGGCTGCTTTGGTAAAATCAAAAAACTTACGCATATGTCACTATTTTACCATAGCTACCAGCTGCCACCACCGCCGCCGCCAAAACTCCCGCCGCCCGAGAATCCGCCGCCACCAAAGTCACCCGATGAGCTACTTGGTGCAGAAAAGTTAGAGTCTAAGCTAGAAGAAAAATCAGAGTTGATCATACTCGAGAGCAGTATTGCGTTGAAGGCCGTGTCTGATACATACCAGTCTGTCGATGCACTTATATCTATATCTTTAAACTGATTGGCCCACTCTTTTTCTACCCCCAAGGCAATTGCAGATGGTAATAGCTTATTGAAAAGCTGAGGATTACGCTTGGGCGCATCAGAGAATTTGAGTCTATCCGTCTCAGTAACGGCCAAGAACAACTTGAAGCCAGCTACTCGCGCCCACATGTCGTACCCGGCCTTGGTCATTTTGCTAGTCTTGGCGATAGTATAGCCCAGATAAGCACCGAGAAATGGCAGTGCAAAAATAATAAAAGCTCTAAAAAATACCGCTATCAATACGCAAGCAGCGATAGTGCCTCCTATACCAGCGCCTCCTTTGAGTGTGCTGGTTTTGCCCTTTACGTAGTAGCCTGCTGTGACTAGTCTACTAATTACAGTGGCTTTGACCGTATCTACTACCCCCGCAGCGGTCTTACTATCTATAGATGAAAGTTCAAATGTTTTGGATTCACCTGCATTGGCTAGTAACATATCAAAAAGTATCTTCTCGTAGTCTACTAGCTTGGAGGTGTCAGAATTTAAGATGATAAAACTATATTTTTTATCAGTCTGTTGAATTTTGATATACCTGCGCACAGCGAGATCAATAAGGGTTGCGGTAATTTCTGACATGTTAGTCTTATTGTCTATAAGTATACCCATTTCTGCTGGCAAAAGACCATCTGGTGGCTCGTACTGGGCAATAACCGTTTCATCTTGGCGTGCTTTGCGTTGTTGGTACACGCTTATTAGTCTTATTATTGAGCCAATTAATATACCAAGTATCCCCAGTATCACGCTCACAAAAACAACTACTCCACTTTCTAATGCAGAATCTGAGCTATTGCCACCTACCGGCTTACTACTAACAGCTAGATACTGTGAAAAGCTTGATTTGGGCACCAGAATATTAGCCGTAAGGCCTTCGCCAGCACTTAATGCACTGATTGTACTCGCCAGTACTACACTGCTTTGACTCGATATAGTACAATTCTGAGTAGTTGCCCCTTTTGCACCACTGTAACACCTCAGCTGAGTGGGCACTACGCCTGCCGGAAGAGTGATTTGGGCATTGGCACGCAATATTGGCACCTGCCAGCCATTGCCAGTAATATTTTGATTGATGTAGTCGCCATCAGGGTCTTCCCTAACTACTGGCCAAAGCTGGTACTGCAAGACGTATCGATGCGTACCAGTAATGGTAGTGTCTGGATCGCCAATCTTGAGATTTTGCGTAAAGCCACTGCGCGACTCAGAAACCAGCGCAGTATCACCATCTTGTGTAATTGAGATAAGTTTGTAGTTGAGATTATAGTATCCGGTCTGGGTACTGCTTTTGCTAGATAGCTCGAGCAGACGCTGTATGCCATGACGACTAGCAGAACCAAAATCGTAGTCTATGGTCTCTGTAATTGTGGCTACGCTATCACTGCTAATCACGGTGTTAGATTGAAAATTGGTAATGCTCTCGGCTTTGGCTATTGGTGCTGACGCAGATAACAGCACAGATAGTGCTATACCAAAGCCAATTGCGAAGAGTAATCTTTTCATTACCTATAATTGTACCAGTTTTAGTCTGTAGAGGTTAGTAATTAATTACTGTGGACTTTTCAATATGAAGCTGCTGATTGACCTTTTTGTTTTTGGTAGCAAGTTTTTCTAGCTTGGTTTGTTTTTGATTGTTCTGTACTGATTGCCAAAGCTTTATTTCGCAGCTTTCTTGTGCAAGGCTAAGCTCAAGCCAACTCAGATGATTGAGTGAGGTGTACGTCTTGGGTAAGCCGGCAATGGTTTTGGCAGCTACTACTAGCTCAGTACCGCAGCCACTATTTGCATAGAAGCCATTATCGTTTTTACTAATTTCACTTTGGTGAGTATGCCCGCTAATAAAGCCAATGTAGTTGTTCTTGCTACACAATTGTTGAGATTTTTGACGTGCGGGTGCATTGTGATTGACTCCACTGCTAGAGCCAGGCATAGTCTTAGCCCTACGTAGCAATCTCTGTAAGATAAAATATACGGCTATTAGAATTGCCACTACATTTAGCACAACTGCAATCTCGGTATAGAACACTATCTTTTCTACTACATCTATTGAGTAGCCACCAATTGCAATAAGCCCATAGCCCAGCAGTAGTCTCAGTGCAAATGTAAATGCTAGTGGCACCAATAACCACCACAGACGATTGAATATCTCGCGGTACAGTATTCGCGATGCCACAAACTTGGCAAACTTATGCGGCTCAGCAAGATGCTCAATACCATCGAGTAAGTTGCCTTGGGTCTGTGATACCATCGGCAATGCTTCTTGTACAATGTACTGACCGAAAGGCTTGTCGTGAGGATCGCGTGGGTCTTCGAAGGCATTGTCTGGGTCAAGCATATGGCCATGTTCAAATAATATTTTACGCTCGCCCTTGGGTGAGTGTATTACCAGCTCGGCGCTAAAGCAAATGGTGGCATTAAACTGTTTTTGCAAAACCTCTTGTTCTTGCACATTCCAGCCTAGTCTACCGTCATGATTACCTATCACAAATACCACTTGGTGGTTGGGTTTTGTACTAAAGTCTTTGAGGGCTTTGGTAAACCCTGGGTGAGCCTCCAACGCTTTGGTCACACTCGGCTCGGTGCCTGCCCAGAGCTCAAAAATGTCACCATTGAGCACTACTATTGCAGACCCTGCTTGTGCTAGCTCATCAAATCGCTTACCAAACTCTCTCTCTACATTAAGACTCGCGGCCGTTGCATTGGCTGCCAAGTGTATGTCGCTTGCTACAAATATCTCTGTTGGGGTATCTGCTTTTATTTGTGCAATGTTAGGAACTTTGGGGGTTGATTTCATATACGTTACTTTATCAGTTTAGTAGGTATTAAAAAAGCCCCAGAAGGGTTTCTGAGGCAAAATACAATAGGCTAGACCACTCGCCAAAACAATTCTTCACCCTTTCGCAAAGGCATGGGCAGTACAACATCTCCATTGTCACTACCAAAGACAAGCTTATGGGGCAAAACTTGTGGCTCATCACATTGCTCAAGTGTGATAGTTTTGGTATTTGTGGTTAAAGCATAGAACTTTGCCCCACGAATTGAAGTGAATTGCTCCATGAGGCCAATTCTCTCGCCAAGTGTTTTGTTCTGAAGATGCGTACTTGTTGCAAAAAGTTGTGCCAAAAGTGGCAGGCAGATTGGGCCAGAAAATACCCCCGCTGCGCAAGTATGAGAAAGCTTGCTCTGCTCTTCATGCGGTGCTGAGTCAGACCCAAAGAAGAAACTATCGCAGTTCAGGAGAGCGTACCACAGGTATTCAATATCCTCTTGGCGCTTGACCACTGGCTTGCAGAAATAATCTGGCCTCAGGGCATCGCCAAGCAAATCATCGAGAGTGAGGTACAAATGGTGTAATGTTACCGTAGCTGCCAAGTTCTTGTCTCCGCAATTCCCTACAATATACCGAGCCATCTCCTTTGTACTAACATGTTCAATGACAATCTTGAGATGAGGATTGTTCAAACGCAAACTGTCGATTAGTGTAATAGTGTACGGCTCACGGCTCAACACAGGCTGAGTTGGTTCTTCAGCATGGATGAGCAGAAGCATCTTTCGCGATGCCATTGTCCAAAGCACAGCATCAAGATCCCGAATTTTTGCCAAATCTACGCCATCTTGCGAATTTGTTGTGGCACCAGTAGGATACAGCTTCACTGCTTTCACGCCTACATCGGCGGCATCATTGATCATCTTGGCAGTGGTGTTCATAGTCAACTTGATAGTCATTACCGGTAGAAAATCAGGAAACCTCTCGTGAGTTTCGTTAAGAATTTGGGTGCGATACCATTCAGCGTCAAGTGAACTCAAAATTGGCGGCACAGTATTGGGCATGATAGTTGCCCTACCGAAATACCTGGCGGTAAATGGAATTACCTGCTGCATCATCTCGCCTTGGCGAGCATGGGCATGCCAATCGTCAGGCTGAATCATCTCAAACTGAGCACTCATGTTGTGCCATCCTTTGGGTGGATATAAAGGTACTACAGTATTCTCTAGTACTATATATTATTATTCAAGCACAAGCGTGACACAGCAATTAATTGCAATGTATCACTCAGTAGATCTACAATACAGATATGAGTGATTCTTCATCACCGCAAAAAATTCAACGTTTTGTGCCTACACAGTGGCTTACTGAAGTTAGAGTACAAGAAACCAACACATACACCCATCATTATTATGAGGCTCAACCTCTCGCTCGCGTTAAGCTCGACACTCTACACGATACACCAACCCAGACAGAGAAAAGTCAGGCGGCCACCGAAACTGCTCATCTGCAAGCCCAGATAAATGCCAAGCGAAAGAACAAGCCTATTTCACTCATGAGTGATAAGCGAGATATAGTTGGCCATACGGCTTTTTTGCAACACCAAATTGATTTGCGCCGACAGAAATAAAAAAGCACCACTTTCGTGATGCATCTCAATATCTCAACGTGATATCTTCTTGTTGTTTGATATTGGCATATTTACCCTCCACTATCTCGCCTACCAAAAACTGAAATTTGCTGATTTCGAGTATTAGAACGCTATCTCCTTCAAATTGCACTACCAGCGCAAGATTGTCGGTATCTATCTGAGATAGCTCACCAGGCAAAAACCAGCCTATCACAATACCCATACACGGGATAATTGGAAGTTCGTCTGTAAATATCTTTCCCGCCTTGAGCTCTGCCAAAGTTGCTCTGCCACTTGATTTGCCCGTAAGTATCTTGATGGCTCTTCCTGGCAAAAGTAGTGAGCGATTTATGACAGCTGCTATCTCGGCGCGCTCTAGGCGACTTGAGTGTAATGGTGATTTGATACGTGCATTTAGGGTCAATAGTTGTAGTACAACTGCTTGTAAGCTAGCAACATACACTAGCTCTAATACACTACTCATACCAAGTAGGTAATAGTCATACTCACTGCGTTGAGTAGATACCACTAGCTTTGCTGACATTTCATCAGTATGTACGACTTCACCGGCTAGACTGCCGTCTAGCAGTATGGCTTTCATTCTGGTCTCCTCAAAGGTGCGATACAGGAAAAGAGGTGATGGTTATTATAGATGTTTTTGTGTTATTTGAAAAGTACAGTTCATAAAATATCTACTAGTCCAAGTTTCTTTTCTAAGAACACGGCAGTTGGCAAACTCAGAAGATGAAATTTCACCCCATAGGATGGCAGCTTGAAGCCCACCTCAGGGTTCACTCCACGATCTACTGAGGCCAAATTAAAAGTCTTGTCTGGGTATTTTTTTAGGAAGTCTTTGATACTATCATATAGCACAAACTCTACATGCTCGAGACCTTCTTGGGTCACTCGCCCTGGTTTTGGTGCTGGTAGCTCGATAGTATCTATTCTCCAGCCTGCATATTTAATAGGTACTCTTAGGCGAAAGGTAGATATTGGCCTACCATTAATATTTACCTCACCGAGTAGCTCACCCACTCTTGTTAGATCTTCTTTTTTCCGACAATAATTATCAATAGAATGTGTACGGTAGCAAACGTGATCCATCTGCACAAAGTCTGTGGTGTCAAAACCTTCAGCCTCTATCTCTACAAAGATCTTTCTTAAAAAGACCTCGTAATCCCCGATGATACTAATTAGTTCTTTCATGTTTTATATCCTAACATACAAGACCCTTTTGAGGGTCTACTATGTTAGTCAGTAAATTTTATAGTTATATTCGTTTTGCTATTCTATATCTCGTTGAAGAAAACTTATTCAAGTGGTAGTAACGCGTTTTTACCTTCTACCAAGTCTCTGTAAACAACAGGGCTTGCGGCAATAAAATCACGATTGTGCAGGTTGTAGGTTTTCTTACCAAGATTGGTTACAATACCACCTGCTTCTTTTACTATAAGCGTACCAGCGGCGAAGTCGTGCTCTTGACCATATGGGTCTCTACAAACTCTGCCCTCTATACGCCCACTAGCAATTAGGCCAAATTCGTACCCAGCCACAATTAGCTGCATGAGGTAATATCGTTTGCGCAGTTGAGCTCTTAGCTTGGCATTGTGTTGAAGTTCCATATTAGTTTCAAGCACTATTACCGCCTCGTCTACGGGCCGTTGACTTACTTGTATGGGCTGGCTATTTAAGAACGCTCCACCACCTTCAGTGGCGGTATATAACTCTTGGGTTATAAAATTATAGATTATGCCAATTACTGGGCGATCTTCGCAAATAAGAGCCAGCATTATCGTAGAGAACGGTATACCTCGAATAAACTGTATGGTGCCGTCTATTGGGTCACACAGCCAGTAGCTATCGGCGTGAGTGTGCACACCCATTTCTTCACCTTTAAAGCCAATGTCTGGAAACTTCTTGGCAAGTTTTGACGCGATGAACTTTTCGGTGGCAACATCGAGCTTGGTCACATAATCACGAGAATGAGCTTTGGTCTCGTGGGCTGCTTCGCCAAAATGAGGTACAAGCTTTTTGCCAGCTTGTACAACTATCTCTGTGGCTGCTTTGAGTAGTGTAGGATAATCCATATATATAATTTCTGGTGGGCCTGGTTGGATTTGAACCAACGACCAATCAGTTATGAGCCGACTGCTC
>CAYNHH010000023.1:0-13286 GCA_964397085.1 uncultured Candidatus Saccharibacteria bacterium | reverse complement strand
CGAATGGCAGTTTGCGCGAGTCATGTGAGGAGCTGACAGCAAGGGTTGAGGCGCTAGAGGTAGAGAAATGTGAAGCAATGGCTGAGATCGAGCAACTGCGCACCAAGGCAGATCTGTTTGATCAGATGCAACAACTTTTTTCGGCGCCGTCGTAGACAAGTACAGTAAATATACCCTAGGAGTTATTCTAGGGATTTTTTATATCTGAAATATATAGAATGTGAGATAATTCATTGATGACATCTGTTGATACATATCTAGACAACTTAAGCACACCTATACGGGCTGAACTTCAGAGGGTTCGCAGTATTGTACATCATACCGTACCAGAAGCCGAAGAGTGTATTAGCTATGGAATGCCTGTATTTAAGTATAAGAAGAAATACCTTATTGGGTATGCTGCTTTTAAAAACCATATGAGCCTGTTTCCTGGTTCTGGCCCAGTCGAATTATTAAAAAACAAGCTTACAGACTATAAGCTCTCAAAAGGAACAATTCAATTTACTTCAGAGAATCCCATTCCTGAAGGTGTTATTGTCGAAATTGTATCGAGCTGCCTTGTGGGCATTGAAAGAGAGTAATCGTGTCAATCAATCCAAAATGTGATAAATGCAAAAAAGAACTCACAGAATTTGGTGCAATTTTATTTGGCCCGCCTAATGACATTAGTGAAGTAAAAAAATTTCACTTGTGCAAGTCTTGTTATGAGAAGATTATATCGACTATGTAGCATCCATACTTCATTAGAAATGAGCTGATGAAATATATTTAGCGGAACAGCGACTAATAGACTATACTAGTACATATATTATTTATTGGAGAAGACACAATGGCAACATCAAAGACAACTTTAAAAAGAATTGAACCGCTAAGTGCAGGAAAAATATTAGCTGGTATCTATGGGGTATTCGGTCTAATACTGGGGGTGATTTATTTCTTTATTATTTTGGCAATAGCAACCGCTGCAGGTGCGGCTTCTAATTATCTTTGGCTTGGGCTTATTGGTGGGCTTATTGGTGGATTAGTCGCAGCAGCATTATTTACGCTATTGTACGCTGGCATTGGTTTTATTGCCGGCCTACTATCAGCTGCTATTTACAATGTAGCTGCTCATAAGCTTGGCGGCTTACAAATAGAGACAGAGACCACCAAGTAGCAATTTGCTTCGCAAATGCGACAACGTATTTTTTAAGCATATTCTCAGCAAGTATAGGGTAGAATAGTAGTATGAGAGTACTTGTAATAGAAGACGAACAAAAAATTGCTAAAGCTATCAAGAAAGGTTTGCAGCAAGAATCTTTTGCTGTGGATATTTGCTTTGATAGTGATGAAGGCTTGAGTATGGCTACAACTGAGCCATATGATGTAATGATAATTGATAGAATGTTACCTGGAGAGCTTGAAGGCCTGGAGATATGCGCAGCTGTACGCAAACAAGGTATACATACCCCCATACTAATACTGACCGCAAAAGATAAGATTGACGAAAGAGTGAAGGGATTAAACTCTGGAGCTGATGACTATTTGATAAAGCCTTTTGCCTTTGAAGAATTATTGGCACGCATTAAAGCTTTGTTGCGTCGCCCCAAAAATAGTTTGTCTAAAGAGATAACAATTGAAGATCTTGTTTTGAACCCTACAGACTATAAAGTAACCAGAGCTGGCAAAGCACTCGAGCTTTCTGCAAAAGAATTTGCAATTCTTGAGTACCTTATGCGTAACCCCAAACAAATCCTTACACGAGATAATATCATTGCCCATGTCTGGGACTACGATGCAGATGTTTTGCCAAATACACTAGAGGTATATATTGGGTACTTGCGAAATAAAGTAGATAAACCATTTAAAAATAAGCCGCCATTAATACATACAGTGCGGGGATTTGGATACAAAATCGGTGTTTATTAAGACAATAATCAACTCTGCAGTCGTACGGCTGACACTATACTATGTTGCAATCATCATGCTCTTGAGCATGTCTTTTAGTGTTATTATATACAATCTTTCTACCAAAGAGCTAAATCAAAGCCTGCGCAAACAACCAGCAATATTCTTTCAAGATGAGAGGGGAAACGAGTCTAGCTACGAACAGTTTCGTCAGGCAAGAATAGATGAAGTAGCAGATCATCTGCGACAGAATTTCATCATCTTCAATCTATTTGTATTCTTTCTTGGTGGAGTAGTGAGCTATGTGCTGGCGAGACGAACACTAGACCCAATTGAAGAAGCTATAGAGGCGCAGGGGAGATTTACTGCCGATGCATCGCATGAGCTAAGAACGCCGCTGACTGCTATGAAAACAGAAATAGAAGTTGCTCTGCGTGACCCAAGTCTAACAAAAGCAGACGCCAGAGAGTTACTAGAAAGCAATCTAGAAGAAGTTTCAAAGCTCACTACACTTTCAAATGCCTTACTAAAACTTGCTCGGCTTGATGCCAAACCAATTGAGCTCAGTAGTCGATCTGCAAAGAAGATTATTCAGTTGGCTCAAAAAAATTCTAGTAAAACACTCAAGCTCCACAAGGCGAAATTAAAAGTTGAGGCTGAAGACTTCAAATTTGATGCTGATTGCGATGCTATGGTCGAGGTACTCAGCATCCTTATTGATAATGCTATGAAGTATGGAGATAACACCAAGTCTATTGTATTGAGCTCGAAGTCGCAAGATGGGCAGGCCATATTTGAAGTGTCGAATCTTGGAGCTGGCATCAATCCATCTGACCTACCTCGAATATTTGACAGGTTCTATCGTGCAGACAATTCGCGCACCAAGACATATACCGAAGGCTACGGGCTAGGGCTATCACTTGCCAAACAGATTGTAGAGATGCATCACGGAAAAATATCTGTAGTTAGTGTAATGAATGGATTGACAGTATTTACGATTAAGATTCCAATACATAAACTAAGTAATTAGTCTTATAACATATTTCAGGTATTTTTCAGGTTTACATAGTATAGTAGTCGAATCAGACTTTATCACTTACAGGAGTTAAAATGAATTTTGTATCAAGAGGTGTCCGTAATGCATTTCGTAATATCATCAGGACATTCTCAATAGTATTGATTCTTGGTCTTAGTATTGGGTTGGCTCTAACTATGCTTATTGCAAGGCAAGCAGTGCAATCAAAAATTGATTCAGTTAAAAGTTCTATTGGTAATACTATTACCATTTCACCAGCAGGAGCACGTGGTTTTCAGGGTGGAGGAGAACCGCTTACTGCTGATCAAGCAAATCAAGTAAGAGCACTACCGAACATTGTTTCGGTAACAGAGGTATTACAAGACAGACTTGAGTCAACAAATACTAATTTGGTTTCATCTATTGAAGCAGGTACATTAGGCCGTAGATTTAATGGTGGAACTAGTGCAAACGGCAACAATCCAAATCGTCCAGCTCAAAACTTCACTCCGCCTGTATCGGCAATTGGTACAAACACTTTAGAAGGCCCAGTCTTAAGTGGCGGCGGCACAATTAGCTTGAGCAGTGGACAGTTATTTGATCCTAAATCAGATGCAAATACTGCAGTTATCGGCAAAGACTTAGCAACAAAAAACAACCTCATAGTAGGGTCTACATTTACTGCATACAGTGCGCCAATTACGGTAAGTGGAGTATTTGACTCAGGGAACTCATTTTCTAACAATGTCGTAGTGCTACCACTAGCAACACTTCAGCGACTCTCGAATCAGCCAGGTACCGTGTCGAGCATAATTGTACAAGTTGATTCAATCACTAGTATGACTTCAGCTACATCTGCTATCCAAGCTAAGCTTGGTACCGTCGCAGATGTTGTAAGTCAACAAGATACTTCAGAACAAGCATTAGCTCCACTTGAGAGTATTAAGAGTATTACAATGATAAGTGTTATTGGCTCAGTTGTTGCTGGTGCTGTCATAATATTTTTGGCCATGCTAATGATTGTGCGTGAACGACGTCGTGAGATCGGTGTACTAAAGGCAATTGGATCAAATAATAGAAAAATTGTTGCACAATTTATGGTAGAAGCAATAACCCTTACTATGCTTGCAATGCTAGTTGGTGTAGCGATAGGAATAGTTGGAAGTTCACCAATGACAAAAGTATTGGTTACGAGTAGTACTGCAACTAACCAAACAGCTGCACCAAGTCCTGGTGGCCCGGCCCCTCAAGGTAATCAGTTGGGTAGTAGGCTAAGAGGTGCAGGCCAGAATGTCAACCAGTCGATTAATAATATAAAAGTTTCAGTTGGCTGGCAGATACTGCTGTATGGATTTATTGCAGCTTTGCTAATAGCAGTTATTGGCAGTACTATTCCCGCTTGGTTAATTGCAAAAGTAAGACCGGCAGAAGTAATGAGGAGCGAGTAATGTTAAAAGTAAAAAAACTAACCAAAGAATTTGGTTCTGGCAGTACTAAAGTGGTGGCAGTAAACAATTTGTCATTTAGTGTTCGACAGGGTCAGTTTGCTTCCATCATAGGAAAGAGTGGTAGTGGGAAAAGTACCCTACTAGCACTACTTGGTGCGCTTGATAGGCCAAGCAAAGGTCAAATAGAAGTAGACGGTAAAGATGTAGCAACACTGAGCGACAGAAAACTTATTGAATATCGCAGTCAAAAAATTGGTTTCGTGTTTCAGGGCTATAACCTTGTGCCAAATTTGTCTGCACTTGAAAATGTAATGCTTCCAATGGAATTTACTGGTGTAAAGGCAGCAGCCCGTAAGCTTCGCGCTCAAGAACTTCTTAGACAGGTAGGTCTTGATGGCGACAAACAAAAGCGTAAGCCTGGCAAACTTTCTGGCGGAGAACAGCAGCGTGTAGCTATAGCAAGAGCTCTTGCCAATAAGCCGAGCATTATTTTAGCAGATGAGCCCACTGGCAATCTTGATAGTCAAACAGGCAAACTAATATTTAACTTACTTCATGGTCTAACACGTAGTGAAAAGACAACAATTATTGTAGTGACACACGACCTATCTATAGCGGGCAAGACGGATACTACCTTTACTCTGAAAGATGGTAAGGTAGTTGAAAATATTTCTCGAAAAAAAATAACTCGATAAATACTCACTATGTCTAGTTTTATGAAATTAGTTTAGAACGTGTTCAAAACGATCTTGAATGGTGGGGTTTTCATGATCACCACTACAACTGGCAGGATCTTTCTTCAAGTTATACTCATGGGCTTTATTTGTAATAGCTTGAGCGCGCGCAGTGAGGGTTGTGATATCCTCATTGCCATAGTTGATGAGTAGCGTATCTTCACTTTTTATTGATTGACCAACTAGGGCGGCCAGCTTTCTACCATTGAGAATGTACGTCACTGTGCTTGTGTCGGTATTTGCATATACAGTGCCGCCAATTCGCAAGCTTGTGGGCTCAGTACCAATATTGATATTTTCAAAGAAGTGATTCCAGGTAACACCCGGTGCATGCACATGAACAACATCATAAACTTCATCATGCATGTGCGCTCGATGTATTGGGTCAGTATCATTGTCTCTTAGGCAGCCAGCAACTTCTTGATAGTATAGTGGATCTTGAAAAGTCTCTTGTTTACCATTTACAAAAACCTGAAAATTAGCATGGTAGTGAACGTGTTCTTGTGGAACATATTTAATCATTCGTATTACCGAAAATATACCAAAACCAATGACTATTCCTGCGAGTAACAAAATAAGTACTGATTGAAATGGCGTAGATATTTTTTGCTCTGCTTGCTTCATACCTACCATCATACTTCGTTTACACATATATTTGTACCAATATACAGTTTGAAGAACAAAGCATTAGTAGTATGATAGTTCTATCAACATGAAACCTCATACAAATGATCTCGATGCTTCTACAAAAGAACACATTGCAAATGCACTGTGGCTAAGTGAATATGACGAAACAAAGATACCCAAACCCACTCTTGAAAAGATCAATCATGAAAAAAATAGCAATCAAGCGCATGGGGTACGAATGGGGGCATACTTCGATTGGTTAATGCAAAGACCCCAATCACACACACCGTCATATACCAAGCGCTATAACAGCTTGAAGAAATACTGTGAAACACTTTCTCCTCAACAAACCTATGTATTTGTAAGTAAGTTCTTGGGTAGGGATGCGACACAGGGTTTTGACCCAATGCCCAAAGTAGCCAATCTTGATTTTATGCGTGACCACTTACCCAAACCCAATACTCAAGTGGGCTGGCATTTTTTTGTAGGTAGTGCTTGGGACACAAAGGGCGAAGAGTATGGGGTGGAGTGTATGTTCTTTCGAGTTGCCCTATTACCACCAGAGCTAGCAAAACAGCTAGGTATAAGCGAAAAAGAGAATCAAGCTGTTGAGCTTCAGTTGGGTATAAGTGATGCCGGCGGACGACATTATCAAGCTGATCCAATTATTATTTCTGGAGCCAGTGGGCTTATTGATTGGCAGCTCAACCCATTCTCATATACACTTGGCAAAAACCGCATATTTTCATCAAAATCAAATAGCTTGTGGCCACTAAATCTACAGGCCTGGGGCATAGAAAAAAATCCCCAAGACCCAGTTAAATTGTCAGTAGACCTCAGTTTTGAAGGTGGTAAAGAATATCTATTACAGGGCGATAATGGCTGTATGCCTTGCGTCGATGGCATGGGAACATTGTATTATTCAATTCCAGAATTAATATTGAAGTCTGGCAGTACTATCACTATTGGTGACAAAAAAATATCACTCAAGAAAGGTACATTTTGGTTTGACCATCAATGGGGGTTCTTGAGTGGCAACCCGCAGTCATCTGTCTTGAGGGCTGCAAATAATATGACCAAACCTGGTCCTGTTGGGTGGGACTGGTATATGGCCCAATTTTCAAAAAATAGACAAATAACCATGTTTGCTGCACACAGTAATGCCTATAAAGATTTCTATTTTCAGAAAGGTGCTCAGCCGCCAGGTATGATGACAGTTGATGTAGCCGGAAAATACATGGATGAGAACAGACAACTACACAATACCTGGGGAACCTTAAAAATTACTCGTTGGGTTAAGGCTGAACGCACCCCAAACCCGGCTTTGTACCCAGCAACCCATACTTGGCACCCCAACAAATGGGAATTCTCATTTGATAAAACCATGCCGAGCGACATTCGTGAGTTTACGATGACATCAATAGTTGAAGGTGGGCAGACCAACTTCTTTGCAAATGGCTCGCAATATAACGAAGGCGCAGTATATGTGAAAGATGGCCGCGATAACGATATTGGCAGAGGCTTTGCTGAGGCAGTGCAGTATGCAGATACCTTCAATAATATGCTCGATATCGCAGGTATTACTCGTGCAAGTGACAGGAAGCTTTTGATGCAAAACAGTGACAGTATTTTTGGTCGACTAGGGAGTATGGCATATATGTTAGCTCATCAAAAAGACCTCAAAGCTGTTATGGCAGACGCCAAGGGACTGGAATTTTTTAGCAAACCAAAGGCAAAGGTTTCTAAGGCCCATACCTCAAGGCATTAACTCATGACCAAGAAAATGACTGTAAATGATACTTTGCAGAGTAATCACGTATATAGACTTGATCAGCCTATGGGCAAGAATTTTGACCCAGAATTTTTACCCCAACTAACACCCAAGCAGATGTTGCAGCTGGGTGTTTTTGGGGGCTGGTATCTCAATGATTGTACGGAAGAATTCTCCAAAGACTGGTTTGTAAATGCCAAGTTGTCAAACAATGGCCCAGATCCAAAACTGAATTTTTTTGAGGTAAAGGCGAGCCAACCCTTGAGTGAGTGGCAACGCAAAGGATGGATATCTACTGACGATCCACGCGGTTGGTTTCAGTGGTATTGCAGATACTATATGGGGCGACGTTTGCCAAGCGAAGATGCACGCCAGATCAAACGATGGAAGGCGATTAGTCGCCATATAGCTCAATTGAGGAAAAATTGTCAGGTTGGCGATCTCAACTGTCGTCCGGTGCAACGTCAGGCTATACTACACTGGGCATATGACAGTCGTTTGCTTTAGCTCTTCTGTGTTGCTATGATCAAATATATATAAAGGATAATTTTTATGGGTTGTTTGTTTGTGCTGCTTGCAGCAATTTCACCACGTTTAGTACTAATACTACTCTGGATATTTAATACTAATTTTGCCGCGCGTGCCTTCAATGGATTCTTGATTCCACTCTTTGGATTTTTATTTTTACCCTTCACAACTCTCGTATACATATTTGTTTATAATCCTGTTACCGGCCAATTAAGTGGATGGGGAATATTTTGGGTCATGCTCGCTATTCTTATAGATCTTGGAAATTATGGCAATACCTATAACAATAGAAACAGCATGAGCAGAACAGCCAATTAGGTTTTTATATATTTTCACAAATAGTGTATAGTAAAAGTAAATAATAAAGTATAAGGAGTATAGATGAACGATTATGCAACCACAACAACTGTAAGTAGTAATGTAGATCCAGCTACTGCTGGCGCACTTGGAGCCTTCTTCTTGGTATATTCAATAGTAGTATTTGCTATTGCCCTTGTATCAATTATTGGTCTCTGGAAGGTGTTTCTTAAAGCCGGCAAACCAGGCTGGGGAGCATTGATTCCGCTCTATAATACGTATCTCATCATTGTGACGGCTGGCAAACCAGGTTGGTGGTTGCTACTCTTGTTTGTCCCGTTCGTGAATGTCATTGTGGGTATCTTGATTATGCTCGCTCTAGCCGAGGCGTTTGGCAAAAGTGCAGTATTTGCGATCTTTGGCCTAATCATATTCTCACCAATTGGCCTCTTGATGCTTGGATTTGGCGATGCCAAATATCAGCTATCTAGCTCAGTTTCTCCTGCTGGCGCGTAGCTTTAAAAAGTTTAAAGCTTATATAACCCGCATGAATAGTGCGGGTTATATAATTCTATAGCTTTTATTATCCTTGACCTTAGGGTACTATGCATAAATATCCGTCAAGTAAGTCTTCACGAATGGAGAAGAGATGGACGCACTTTACAAAGCCTGCTGTGATGCATTTGATACCTATATGGCCCAAATACAAGTACGAGTTTTTAAAGTAAGAGATATCTCTCATGATGTATTTTCGCTGTCTTGGCAAAGCGGACACAAGAAGTTCTTCATCCTCGAGCTAGATGAAAGCATTTGTAGACAACTAGGCCTAGAAGAGTGGCCAGCAATGTGTCTTCTGATAAGCAAAGCACATGATGAGGTTACCGAAGGCGCAGTGACAATACTCGAAGGAAAGGTAGATCAACAGACCCGTCCTGCTGATCGTCTCTATGTATGCACAAAAAACAGTTTGCGCTTGTTTGGTGTGACCCTCCCATCGGTAAGCGCTGTACAAAAGATTGATCCACAAACACGTGGTATGCTTCCCGCAGAGGCAGCTGAAAATCTGACAAAGCTCGTTTTGCGAGGACACATTATTTTGTGACCCTATCTTTCTAAGATAGGGTTTTTATTTAGGTATAATAGACTTTATGACACAAAATAATTACCAACAACTTGCATTAGAATTACACAAAAAGCTGCAAGGTAAAATCACCAGTAAAAGTAAAATTGATGTTAAGGGCGAAGACGACTTGAGCCTTGTATACACTCCTGGAGTTGGAGCAGTCTCACAGTTGCTGGCAGATCAGCCAGAGCTAGCTAGCCAATACACTATTAAGCACAACACGGTGGCGGTCATTTCTGATGGCTCAGCCGTTTTGGGACTAGGTAATATTGGTCCGTACGGAGCATTGCCTGTCATGGAGGGTAAGGCAATGCTATTTTCTCAGCTAGCTGGTCTCAATGCCTTCCCAATAGTGTTAAATACCCAAGATCCAGACGAGATCGTGCGTACAATTACCAACATTGCTCCGGTGTTTAGCGCAATTAATCTCGAGGATATTCAGGCCCCACAATGTTTTGAGATTGAGAAACGATTACAGGCAGAATTGGAGATTCCAGTGGTACATGACGATCAGCACGCTACCGCCATTGTTGTGCTAGCTGGGTTAATTAATGCATTGAAGGTAGTCAATAAGAAAGCTGAAAATAGCAAAGTAGCAATACTTGGCGCTGGTGCAGCAGGAGTAGGTGTTGCAAAACTACTCCTGCACTATGGTTTTGCCGATATCATTCTTGTGGATAGTAAAGGCATTATTTCAAATTCTCGCACAGACCTAAATAGTGAGAAACAAGCGCTGGCTGCATTGACTAATCAACAGCAAAAAGAGGGTGACCTACAGACTGCAATCGAGCAGGCAGATGTATTTATTGGGCTTTCATCTGGAGGTAAGTTACCAAAAGAGTACATAACCCAAATGAATTCTAGTCCAATTATTTTTGCGCTTGCCAATCCCGAACCAGAAATTTTGCCCTCTGACGCTACTAGTGCCGGTGCTGCAGTAGTAGCAAGTGGCCGGTCTGACTTTGCTAATCAAATCAATAATGTCTTGGTTTTTCCCGGGCTTTTTAAGGGGCTTATTGAACATGGCATTACCGAGGTAACCGACGAAGTTAAGCTGAATGCTGCCAATGCACTGGCCGCAGCTGTAGACTCGCCCACTCCCAACATGATTATTCCATCTGTTTTTGATAGTAGGGTAGTGTCAGCTATTGCACAAAACATTGGCTAGCCGTACCATAATAAGTAAGAACAAATATAATGTAATAAGGAGCTCTCAATGGCACCCAGCGAATCACCAGATAAAAAACAAGCAACAACTAAAGTAGAGGCACCAGCCGAAACAATTACAGCAACTGCAACAACTAAAAAAACCAGTGGACTCGCGGTTGCTGCGTTAATATTAGCATTCTTTATACCCGTAGTAGGACTAGTGTTAGGTATCATCGCATTAAGCAGTATTAAGAAGAATGGTGAAAGCGGAAAAGGCCTTGCTACTGCAGCGATTATTCTCTCAACAATATTCATGCTTACATACGTACTTGTGATTGCCGGCTTTGTCATGGCATTTCAAAAGGCCGCCAAAGATTCTGGTGTGAATGTTAATCCGACTAATGGCAGTGTTTCAGTTACTGGCAAAGATGGACAGTCAGCTAGCTTTGGCAAAAACGTAAGTATTCCTAGCGGCTTCCCAAGTGATGTACCTATTTATGAACCATCAGATGTAATTGCTGCAGCAAAGGTCAAAGAAGGCTATGCAGTATCTCTACTCACAAAAGATTCTGTCGACAAGGTAAGTGCATATTACCAAAAAGAGCTTAAGGCCAAGGGTTGGGTATCTGGCGACAGTAACGGAGAATTCAATTTTAATGGCGGCTCTGTATCGACTTTTGAAAAAGGTAGCAACACGCTTGGTGTAATCATTGCTAGCGATACCAAGACAAATAATAGTACAAGCATCACGCTTACTACCGGTCCTAAGGTAAGTAGCACAGACCAATAAGGTACAAATGCATCTAGATAAAGACCAGGTAAAACGTGTTTTTGGCCTCAGTATTAGCCAGATAGTAGTTATAATGCTATTTGGTCTGGGCATACTGACGGTAATCAACTTTAGCGTTATTACACTGCACTTTACACAAGGTACCATTCTCTCAAAGAGCGATGTACAGGCGAGTTTTGCATCGCAGCTGCAGGCTTGGTTCTCAGCGCCAATTCTTAACATGATTACATTAGTGGTATTTTGGGTAGCTGTTGGCCTACTAGCTTACGCTGTGCTGTATTGGGTATACAATATTATTACCGAAGCTCGTAATGAAGTAGTAGTAGAACAAGAATATACCAACCGGGCGAATGTGGAAGAGCGTAGAAAGTGGCCAATAATCGAAATAGGTCTTCTGGCTGGACTGGTGGTGCTCGCAATTCTTACTTTGACCGTGTTCTTTCCTATATGGAACTCTCTATTTATTGGAGCAATTTATGATGTACCAAGCAATTGGCTTGGCGCTGCGCTAGGTTTTGCAGGCTCAGTAGTAGGTATGTTTGTAACTATCTATGCCTTCAAGGCACTGATAGGCTTGATGTTGATACTAGAGTAGAAGTTTAGTACTTGCGAATAAGACCAATGACCACGCCTTGAATCTTGAGTGGAGTACCTGGCTCAACATAGATTGGCTCCATACTTGAGTTGGCTGGTTGCAGACGAATACGTCGAGCTTCTTTGTAATACCGCTTGAGCGTTGCCTCTGAGTTATTCACGAGTGCTACTACCACATCACCGTTAGAAGCAACTTCTTTTTCTTGCACTACCACATAGTCGCCATCATTAATGCCGTCTTCAATCATGCTTTGGCCTTTTACTTGAAGAACGTATGAGTTCTTATTACCTACCATAAAGGGTGGTACTTCTAGAGTGTCTGCGTGCCCTTCAAGCGTCTCGATAGGTGTACCTGCGGCTATAAGGCCTAAAATAGGCAAATTGATACCAGGCTTGCTCATTTGCTCTTGCAATTCTTCTACCGGCATAAGAGATCGTGCAGAGTTATTACCTTTGGCAAGTAGACCCTTGGCTACCAATGTGTCAATATGTTGTGCGACTGTGGCAACAGAATTGAGCTTGAGGCCATTTGCTATCTCGCGATAGCTAGGTGAGTAGCCACGCTGCTCAATAAAAGTCGAGATATAGTCGAGAGTCTTTCGTTGTTTTTTGGTTAGTGCTTGTTTCATGTTGTGTATTCCCTCCGAATTAGCTTATGCTCATTATAACGAACAGTATACGAACATGTCAACATACTTTTTGATAAATATTTGTATAAAACTAAAAACAGGCTCAAGTAGCCTGTTTTCATAGATGCAGTATTAGCTATTTACCGCCGTTTTTACTCTTGTAATCTTTGATAGCAGCAGTTACTTTGCCATCAGCCTTGAGATTTTCCCAAAATAACACTTCTTTGGCATTGATGTACATAGTATCTTCTGGGCCATGTAGTTCGTTACCAAGCTTTGTAAGACTTAGCTGCGATTGTTGCTGGGTCTTTGCATCTGTGGCAGGTTGCTGCACTTGCAGATAAAAGATATCAGTCATCTTGACGTACTTGTCATTGATATCACTTATTTTACCAAAGTAGACCATGTTATTGGTAAGAAACACTGCTTGATACTCACTAGATTTTACTGCCATAGTGGTATTGATGCTACCAGTAAATCTCATAATACCTGCACTAGTGATAGTAATAGCAATAAGTATAAGGGCAATCAGACCAGCTATCATCATGCCTTTAGATTTTTTGGGTGGAGCAGGAGGCGCTGGCGCATGATGAGGTGCAGGCGGGCGAGGAGCCTGATGTTGTGTGTGTTGCGTAGGATGAGGGGCGGGTTTGCGCATCGATGGTGGTATACCTGCTGGCCCTTGAGGTCGGTT
>CAYNHH010000022.1:0-13308 GCA_964397085.1 uncultured Candidatus Saccharibacteria bacterium | reverse complement strand
TTGTACAGGTTTAGCTAGTGCCACGCAAAGCATGGGCATGCACCATAATAAGACTTAAATCAGCCGGTGTCACACCCTGTACTAGGGATGCTTGCGCAAGTGACTCTGGACGAATCTCTGCAAGGCGCTTCTTGGCCTCATTTCTCAGACCCGATATGCTTTGATAATCAAGGCCTTCAGGCAATGTGTGGTGTTGTTTGTCTTGTAATTTGCGAGCCTCACGTGCCTGTCGCTCAAAATATCCTGAATATTTTGCCAAGATCTCAACATTATAAGCAAACTCTTCTAGTAGTGTAACTCCGCAAACCATTTCTAAGCCTTCTCGAGTATTCTCTGGCCGTTTGAGCCAATCAAGAGCAGAAATCGTCTCACCCTGCAGGCGAACTTTGGTAGACTTAAGTAACGCCAGCTGTGATTCAATAACCGCAATCTTAGCTTCTACTCTCTCGAGCGCCGATTTAGATTGCAAGCCAACATCAAAGCCCTTCTTGGTGAGTCGTACGTCTGCATTGTCATTTCTTAGAAGTAACCTGTACTCAGCACGGCTCGTAAACATCCTATATGGCTCAACATGTGTTTTAGTTACTAAGTCTTCTATAAGCACTCCAATATATGCCTCGGCCCTTCCCAATACAAAAGGTTTTTTACCTTTCGATAGTCGTGCCGCATTGATTCCAGCTATCAACCCTTGTGCAGCTGCCTCTTCATATCCTGTAGTACCATTCATTTGGCCAGCAAGGAATAGCCCATCGACCACTTTTGTTTCAAGACTTGTCTTGAGCTGGTGAGGCAAGAAATAATCATAACGCACTGCGTATCCATACTCCAAGAATTCCGCATTCTCTAGCCCTGGGATAGTTCTGAAGATCTTCTCTTGCCACTCGGCTGAGAATGCTGTGCTGCAACCCTGCAAATACATACGCTCCCCATCTTCACTGACTTCACGACCAACTGGCTCAATAAATATAGGGTGACGAACTTTATCAGGAAAGTTTTTAACTTTTAGATCAAGACTTGGGCAACTTCTTGGCCCGGTCTCAGTAATAAGCCCCGAAATATTACCAGAACTTTCGTAATTATCTAGTATCATTTGGTGTGTATCTTGAGTAGTGTAAGTCAGCCAGCACAACTCTTGATCAGCTAATGGCATCAATTCTCTATCTGGATGAGTAAAGCTAATCTTACCAGCTGTACCTGGTGCAAGCTCAAGCTTTGAATAATTTATACTACTGCGCTTAATGCGTGGTGGAGTACCGGTCTTAAGCCGTCCTCTTTTGAGACCAAGAGCAGTCAGTGATTCAGACAGACCATGGCTAGCCTTCTCGTCTATTCTCCCACCTTTTTTTATTACCTTTGGCCCAAGTATTATCTCGCCATTTAGGAACGTTCCTGAACAAACAATTGCAGTTTTTGTAACAATATCACCATGCGACTTAGTAATAACAGTGCTAATCTTACCCTCAGTAGCTTGCACTCCAATCGCCTCATCCTCAAGAAAATCGAGGTTTGGTACATTTTGCAGTTCTTCAATCATAGCCTTGTTGTAGCCATCTCTATCTAGTTGCGCACGGTATGCTCGCACGGCAGGGCCCTTACTGGTATTAAGTTCTTTGAGTTGGATTGCCGAGGCATCCACTACTCGAGCCATAGTTCCTCCCAATGCATCTATTTCACGCACCAAGTGGCCTTTTCCTGGCCCACCCACCGACGGGTTACATGGCAAAGCTGCTACTTTTTGTAAGTTGGCTGTAATGAGTAATGTTTTGGCACCAATTTTAGCGCTTGCAATAGCCGCCTCACAGCCAGCATGACCCGCGCCTATCACTATTACATCATATGTATTGAGAAGTTTTTTAGTTTGCATTTCGGCGTAATTATACCTGAAAACCACTTGAGATTCAATCTGGTTCTACTATCAATCCAATCTCAGCTGCCAAGTATGGCGCAATGGTAAAGAGCTGAGCCTGAGAGATAGTTGCCTTACTGAGATTTGTAACCCCATTAAGACCAATGATATTGCTTGATCTCAAGTCAAGACTCTTCACCGTCACAAGTGAGAAATCTGCCTTCTCAAGATTGCAACCAGTAAATACTACTGAGTTAAAAGTACAGTTTGAAAAATCTGCCTCAGACAACACGCAGTCTACAAACTCTACTCTTTCAAATTTGCTAGATCGAAAGTTGGAGAGATCGAGCTTACAATCACTAAAGGTTACATCTTTAAAACTAGACTCATACATCTGTACTCCACTAAGACGAGAGTGCGAAAATAATGTTCTGTGCGCAGAAAGACCAGTAAGTTTTACTGCCGAGAAATCACTTTTATCAAAAACTACATCTAGCAGGCTGACATTCTTCAGATCTGCCGAGTGTATACTTACCTGTTCAAATTTTGAATCTTTGATACTTAATGACTTACTTTCTACACTATTAAGACTCTGTAGTACTACATGTACCGCCTCTACTGTAATGTCACTACCAAATAGCTCAGCCATATTAGTAGCAGTACTAAGGTCTTTTGGTAACTTTGGCTTTATGGGTTTCATATATTTAGTATACCAAAGTCGATAATTTGATTATTGTGCGACAGTCATACATAATTAAGCTTATGTTTAGTGAATACATGTCAGATTTTTTAGAATATCTCGAGGTAGAAAAAGGTCGTAGCCTCAAGACTATTGAGAACTACAGCCTCTACCTCAATAGATTTATTGAGTTTACAGATGATATCAAAGTGTCAAAGATAGATCTCGACAAAATCAGTAAGTGGCGCCAATGGCTCAACCGCTACAAATCTGACGACGGGCGCACTATTGGTAAGGCCACGCAAAATTACCACCTAATAGCCATGCGCAGCTTTTTAAAGTACCTTGCCAGGCGTGATGTAGACTCACTGGCACCAGAAAAAATTGAGCTCGCCACATCTGTACGCCCTCAAGTGAGTTTTTTGAACCAAGAGGAAGTGATAAGTCTTTTTGAGGCTATACCTACAGACAACATTGTGGGCTTGCGTGATAGATCTATCGTTGAGCTACTCTTCTCTACAGGCTTACGAGTATCTGAGCTTGCTGCGCTCAATATTAAAGATCTCAATTTTAAGACCGGTGAGTTCTCTATACGCGGTAAAGGTCAAAAAGACCGGCCGGTCTACCTAAGCGAATCTGCTGCCTTTGTACTCAGTAAGTACCTAGAGGCACGCAACGACGACTTTGTACCGCTCTTTGTGCACTTTAGAGGTACACAGTCGGATTTTAATGGTGGCGAGTACACACGGCTCACAGTGCGCTCAATACAACGTATTGTAGAGCGCTATGCGCACAAGGCCGGGATTGCCAAGCATGTTACCCCACACACCTTGCGTCATAGCTTCGCAACAGATCTACTTACCAATGGCGCTGACTTACGCAGTGTACAGAGCCTACTTGGTCACAGCAATATCGCCACTACTCAAGTGTATACACATGTCACCGACCCCCAGCTCAAGGAAGCTCATAAGAATTTTCACTCTGGGAATAAGTAGACTAGGGGCAATTATTTCCTGCTTTACTAAAGTCATCATAGACAGTTAGCGTCTTACAAAGAGTCTCGCTCGAGTAGAGTACGTCTTCAATGACACTATTGCCTCCAACAGGCTTTTGAGCGGTAATACGCCGATACAAATCACCAACTTTAGCCGTTACGTCTATCGTTGCATTCGACGACTTTACTGGTACAAGTTTAGAATCTACAAAACTATTGTCACTATAGAACTGAGCTTGAATTGAACTATCTTTATACCGACTCTTTACCTTCATAACTATATTATTACTATTAGGATCGATTGAGAGCATACTGCCTATATCTACTTTCATTTCACAGCCGTATTGAAAACCAGAGTAAGTGCCTGCGCCAGCAAAACCACCACAGTTTACAGTTGGGTCGTAGGTGTTAATTGGTGAAGGATCAGGGTTATTGTTTCTTGGCAAGATAACTACTGTTTTAACAGGTAGACCATCTTGACTGTTGAAGTTCGTACTACCTATGGGACCCGCAACTTTTGGCCACCATACAAAAGTTAGTTCTATTACTGCTGGCGTGTTTGTACCCCAAGTAGCAGGGAATGTATCTGCACCACCAAACACCTGGTTCTCTGTACCACCATTTCCCCATAACAATCTATAGTTACTCACGCCAGCTCCTGTAGGTAAGTAAGTAAAAAACTGAGTAGACTGATCTTTTAGTATGGTTTGATTCTGAACAGGAGCAATACTAGTAATTGTACGGCAAACCACACTAGTTGTATTATCAGCAGCTTCAGATATAACTGGCTTCGTGAGATTATTTGCATTTGCGTCACCCGGTAGAACTGCCGTCTTATAACCTATAATACCACTCCCATCACAATTTGGAACCTGCAAATCTGGGTACTGATTTAAGAGCTGTGCAGCATCTCGTGCAGTTGCTTCAGCGGCAATACGTGCCCTATTTGAAAGGTCAGTGTTCACCGCCTGCTGCGACTGGCGAATTGACAGTGTAGTAAGGCCAGTAATAATAACAATCAGCACCAATGACAAACCAACAACAATAAGAAGCGATGTAGCCCCACTGGGAAATTTAGAACGAGGAGAAGTTATATTTTTCATAATACTTATTCTTATTCTACCTTTCCATCACCGCGGTTGTAAATGCTGCTTGATCGCAAAAGTTATCAGTAGGCAAACATTTGCCATCGACCGGTGTGCCATTAATTACCTCAAAGAATATGATCACACTCTTTGGTGTAGTTGCGGGTGTTGGACCCAAAACCAAGCTAAACTTTAAGTCTGAAATCTGAACATTCGGGCTAGAAATCACCACCATACCAATTCTATTATCATCTAGGGCAGGGCAGTTTATTGTATCAATATACTGTATTTGGAACTGACCTGAAGAATTCAGGCTAATTAACTCAGACCTGACCTGTTGATTGTTGTAGATAAAACCATCTGTTCGATTAATACATAACTGTGTTTGGGCTACAGAAGCTATCTTGCCGGCCCGCACTTCTCGAGTAATAATATCAAGACTATCTCTAGCAGACTGTTGAGTAGTACGTGTAGTCTTTGACCAATTATAGAACCGAAACACACCGATAAAAGTTGAGAGGGTAATTGTAAGCATAAACCCAAGTATAGCTATAGAAAACAACAGCTCAACAAGTGTAAATCCCTTTTGTGAGTAAGTTTTATTTTTCATAACTCTATTTTTGCCTCGTAAGAATAACAATATTACTTACAGATTCTGTAACTCCAAATTGTCCTAACCATTCTACTCTTACATCCGCCTGAATAGTCTGAGTATCGGCAGGCGAAATACTACCATCTCCTACAAGCCTACCGGTTGGCTTGAATTTAATTGTAGTTACTGCGTTTGGTTCATTATGCAAGAAAGGCGTTACAATGTCACAATCTAATGCATTATCAGATAATTTCCATCTTGTACTCCCACCTGGAATTGACTCTACGCTTAACATACAGTAAGTTTTCGAAGAATTTGCTAAATCAATTGTAGCTAATCCTGAGGGTGTTGGGCTGCACCCACCACTAGTACCCCCAATAAAGCTTGGGCATACGTTTCCAGCAGTATCCCAAGGCAAGCTATTGCGGTATGTTTGCAAAGCCTCAGACTGATACTGTGCCATTTCAAGGGCCTGAGTACGTTGCTGTGCAGACACCGCATTTCTTCGTGCACTAATTACTCCTGTAAAGGAAAATCCTATTATTGTAGAGAGGATGGCAAAAGCAAAAATTATTTCGATGAGTGTATCACCCTGTCTAGTATTTATAAGTTTCATTGCTTAACTACCGTTACATCACCTGATCCCGACAGATCAGTTTGAATAGTATATTTATATTTGGCATCAGCGTAAAGTTGTGATGAGCTATCGCGACGCGCCATTGCAAGACAAACTAAGCCACTTCTGTCTTGTGAGCTATAACTTACCAATTGATTTGCTTTGAGACCAAAGTTACTTCCATCTAGCTTGGCAAATACGTATCCTTTAGGATCATTATTACGAAAAACTAAAACTAGATTATTTTCACCATTATAACCTAGTCCTATTGGAGAATCGTCGAGTCCGTGAAAATTCACATCTACAGGAGGAGGACAGTTCTTTTTACCATCCGCTGGATAAGATTTATCATATGAAGAAATATGATATCCTGGCTCGCCAACATTTCCAGAACCCAAACTAAACTCGAGGTTTTGTGGTGTCGCAATATCATATGAATCACCATAAGCAACTACACTCCCGCCCGAGTTCTTCAAACTATACACTCGTATACATGGATTACCTGTATCATCTGGAGAACAATGATTCCTAAATTCCATTGCTTTGCCAAAAAGAGTTTCTCCAGAAATAAAACTCGCTGCATTTGATGGACCAAGACCCCTTTTTGCCTCTGTCTGTACTGTTTGGATACTTGCAGCCACTTGCTGAGCTGCATCATCTACCGCTACGCCACTACGAAGAATGTAAAAACCCCAGGCCATTGCAATCATAGCGCCTGAAATAGCCAAAACGATTGTCACTTCTACTAACGAAAACCCTTTGTGTCTTGAAAACATAATATCTAAATTATACCACTTATGCTCTCGTTTCAAAAAATCAAAAGAACTTTAAGTACCAGCTGGCAATTTGAGTACCCCAAAATAGCCCAAAGTACAGTCCAAATATCAAAAATGGGCCCATAGGTACTGCGCTAGTGCGCCCCCTACCCTTCTTAGCTATCAAATAGACTCCTACGCCCGCACCTACCACATACGCTGCAAAAACCGCCACAACCAGCTGTGGTACTAGCAAAAGTAACCCCATAGCACCAGCTAGGCGTATATCACCATCACCCAAAATCTTGCCTTTTGACAAGTACCACATAGCAAAGTATATACCTGCAAATACAGTAGCAGCGATTAATTGCGGCACAATATTACTCCAACCACCCTGCAGTCCCTTTGCTACCAATAGTATTAGCCCAATCCCTATCACAGGAAGAGTAAACCTGTCTGGCAATAGCATCCACTTAAGATCGTACACAAATGCCGCCACCAAAAATACAGTCGCAATACACCAAAGTACTAGCTCTAACCAGCTACCATTCGTAACAGGCTTAAAATGCCAATACAAGCCAGCAAATAAGATTGCTGTACTTAGCTCAACTGTCGGGTACTGCCAAGAGATGGGCTTCTTGCAATATCTACACTTAGCTCCTAGTATCACGAAACTAACAACCGGAATATTGTCGTACCACGCCAACTGATGCTTACACTTTGTACACATAGAGCGCCCTGTTGCCACACTCTTGCCGGTTTTAAGCCTCCACACCCACGCGTTTATAAAGCTCCCAAAGCTGAGGCCAAGAAGAAAAAATAATAGTAAATCAAATATCATTATCTTATTATCTCTGATGAATGATTTTTACACAAATGAAAAAGACCTACGCTGGTTAGGTCTTTTTCATAACTACAGTTTAGTTTAGAATTTAGAACTTATACAAACAACACTGCCTGATCCTTCATTCCAGTAATATGAAGAAACATATCCGGTAGCTGAACCACTAGTTACGTTCGTGGCAACAGGAGTAGCAGGACAGTTAGTCGTACCTCCGGTTGGTCCAGGAGCTGCAGCTGTAGGAGCAGCAGCACCTAAAGCGCCAGTGCCACCAGCACCAGTGATGTACGTATCACAGGCACCAGTAGTACCCGGTACTTGACCGCTATTATTAGACGCACAAGATATAAGACCTGCAACTACCTGGGCTGCTTTGTCTCTCAGTGCAGTATCTCGTCGAGCTCTCTGAGCACCTTGAACAGCTACAAATACGATTACCATAATAAGTGCTGCGATTGCTAGTACAATGACGATTTCAATCAGAGTAAAACCAGATTGTTTTTTGGGGGTTAGTTTCATTTGACAATTTCTCCGTTAAATTATTGCTAAGTTATCTTACTTATCATTGTGAAGCATAAGCGGTATTGCTGTCAAGAGTTAGTAAAGAACCTATAAACTATCTTTCATAATATGTTTTAAGCATGTATAAAATTATCATTTATAATTTACACAAATGAAAAAGACCTACGCTGGTTAGGTCTTTTTCATAACTACAGTTTAGTTTAGAATTTAGAACTTATACAAACAACACTGCCTGATCCTTCATTCCAGTAATATGAAGAAACATATCCGGTAGCTGAACCACTAGTTACGTTCGTGGCAACAGGAGTAGCAGGACAGTTAGTCGTACCTCCGGTTGGTCCAGGAGCTGCAGCTGTAGGAGCAGCAGCACCTAAAGCGCCAGTGCCACCAGCACCAGTGATGTACGTATCACAGGCACCAGTAGTACCCGGTACTTGACCGCTATTATTAGACGCACAAGATATAAGACCTGCAACTACCTGGGCTGCTTTGTCTCTCAGTGCAGTATCTCGTCGAGCTCTCTGAGCACCTTGAACAGCTACAAATACGATTACCATAATAAGTGCTGCGATTGCTAGTACAATGACGATTTCAATCAGAGTAAAACCAGATTGTTTTTTGGGGGTTAGTTTCATTTGACAATTTCTCCGTTAAATTATTGCTAAGTTATCTTACTTATCATTGTGAAGCATAAGCGGTATTGCTGTCAATATTTTTCGTTACTTAACTTGGGTGCTGTTTGAATTACCACTAGTATTAAGGTCAACCCCACCCCCAACCAGACTATACACCGGATACAATATGGCAATAATAATAAAACCTACCATCACTCCTAATACCACCATTAGTACCGGCTCGATAATAGTACTCATATTCTTCACTGCTTGATCAACCTCATCTTCATAGAAGCTGGCAACCTTATCAAGCATTGCACCAAGAGTACCAGACTCCTCACCTACCTTTATCATCTGGGGTACCAGCTTGAGAAAGTATGGGTTCTTACTCAGCGAGCTTGACAGTGACTTGCCAGTCTTCACTTCTTCAGAAGCTTGTAATACAATTTGCTTAAGTATGACATTATTCATTGATTGCGCACTAATATTGAGTGCCTCCAAAAGTGGTACTCCTGTAGCAACTAAGCTGCCCAAAGTACGCGTAAATCGTGCCATATAGACCTTACGAAACAGAGTACCAAAAACTGGCATATTAAGCTTGGCTTTATCCCAAACCTTACGACCATTTGGGGTGCGGAAGTACGCTCTAATACCAAATACAATTGCCAAGATTAAGAGAATTGTAATTGGCCAATAGGTAGTCGCAAATGTAGAAATAGACAAAGTAATTTGCGTAACAATTGGTAAGGGCTTATTGAGTTCCTTATACAGTCCAGCTATCTGTGGCATTACAGAAGCAAGCATAAAGGCCATAACACCAACTATTACTACAAGTACTAATGCGGGGTAAATCAAAGCACCGCGTACTTTACTAATAATCTGCTGTTCTTTTTCTTGCTGATCAGCCAATCGCTCAAGTGAATCGTCAAGCGTACCAGACTCTTCACCAGCGTGTACCAAGCTAATATAGACTGTATTAAAGGTATCTGGGTACTGAGCAAATGAGTCTGCCAATGTCTGACCACCCTCTACAGAGGCTGCAACTTTCTCGAGCTTACCCTTGAAGTTCTTATCGCTCACCTGCTCTATAGCAGTACTTAGCGCCTGGGTAATTGGCAAGCCAGCCTTTACGAGCGTGGCAAGCTGGCGGGTAAATATTACCCTATTCTTACCACTTACTTTATTCAGAAATGCCACATCACCAAGTAAGTTTTGTGAGCTCGCCGGCACAATCTTGATAGGAAACATTTGCTTTTCATTCAAAATATTGGCCGCAGCCATCTGACTATCAGCTGAAATTTTACCCTTTACTACCTTATCGGTAGCTTTGTCTTTGGCGGTATACGCAAATTCAATCATTATCTAAAATAACCCATTATTTTCTCATTAGCCTTTCAAATTCTTGCAAGTCTACTGCATAGTTGTGAGCCTCTTCATAACTAATCTTGCCCTCATGTATCAAGTTCACAAGTACCCTATCCATAGACTGCATTCCCTGCTCTGCACCGGTCTGAATAACTGCATCTAGCTGGTGAGTCTTCGCCTCGCGAATAATATTACGCACCGCTGGCGTTACCACCATTATCTCGGCTGCAGCTATTCGTCCGCCACCTACCATGGGTATGAGACGCTGACTAATAATGCCCTGCAATACACCTGCGAGCTGTATTCGTATTTGCTGCTGTTGGTGTGGCGGGAAAACATCTATCATACGGTCAATCGACTGCGCAGCACTATTGGTGTGTAGTGTTGCTAGTACAAGGTGACCAGTCTCAGCCACAGTAATAGCAGTGGCAATCGTCTCGAGGTCACGCATCTCACCTATAAGTACTACATCTGGGTCTTCACGCAGTGCCGAGCGCAAAGCCGAGCCAAAGCTGACTGTATCAAAGTGCACTTCTCTTTGTACAATAATTGAGTTCTTATGATGATGTTGGTATTCAATAGGGTCTTCTACAGTAATGATATGCTGACTGCTATTGGTATTAATCAGATCGATCATGGCAGCCTGAGTAGTAGATTTACCAGAGCCAGTTGGGCCAGTAGTAAGAATGAGCCCTCTAGGGTACTTACTAAAGTCAGAGACTATCTTGGGTAAGCCTAGCTCTTCAACAGTACGAATTTTAGTAGGAATAAGCCGTAAAGCCGCGGCCAAATTACCCTTTTCATGAAAAGCATTTACACGAAACCGTGCCAAGTCACCAAAGGCAAATGAAAAGTCTAATTCTTTTTTAACATTTAGTATCTCTTTTTGCGGCTCGTCTATGACTGCAAATATCAGATTCTCGACATCTTTTTCGCTTAGTACTATTCCGTCTTCTACTTTGGTAAGCTTGCCATCTATACGCAACATAGCCGGTAGACCTACCTGAATATGTAAATCAGAAGAATTCCTGCGAATTACTTCTTCTAGATATTTCTCAATTTTGGGAACTGTGCTTTCCATACGTCTCCTCTTACTTATTAATCTGATGCTACTCTAGCAACTTCTTCTAGAGTAGTTACGCCATTGAGAGCTTTTAGTATACCGTCTTGTTGCATTGTAATCATTCCATCAGACTGTGCTTGAGCAGATATTGCGCTGGTAGTTGCTCGTGTAAGTAAGAGCTTCTCTATTGCGCCATTCATTTCAAACACTTCGTAGATGCCTGTTCTGCCCTTATAACCATCTTGGCATTGCTCACAGCCTTCACCCTTATATAAAGTATAAGCGGTTTGGGAGTGTATTGGCAAGCTATCATAGCCCAGCTCTTTGGCTACCTCTACGACATGGGCTTGATCTTTAGGAAGAGCATTACCCACAATAGTATTAATCATCTTCACCGCAGCAGCACTGGCTGGGTAGCCTTTGCGACAATTATCACACACCTTACGCACCAGTCGTTGACCCACACATGTATTAATCGTACTCGCAATTAAGTACGGTTCTATTTTCATATCAAGCATACGCGGTAGTACTCCGGCGGCATTATTAGTGTGTAGTGTTGAAAGCACTAAGTGACCCGTCAAAGCCGATTGCACGGCTAAGTCTGCAGTCTCGTGATCACGAATTTCACCTACCATTATGACGTTAGGGTCTTGACGCAAAATAGATCGTAAGCCTGATGCAAATGTGAGGCCTACCTCAGTATTTACTTGAATTTGATTGACTCCATTCATCTTGTACTCTACTGGGTCTTCAAGAGTCACAATATTTATTTTTGGTGACATTATCTCCTGAATCACTGCATACAGAGTAGTAGATTTACCAGAGCCAGTGGGGCCAGTAGACAAGATCATGCCATGAGGTTTTTCCATACCACGCTTGATGAGTTCATAGCTTCTGCCTCGTAGGCCCAGAGTAGCCAAAGTAAGAAGAGCGTCAGACTTATCAAGAAGACGTATTACCACCTGTTCACCATAACTAATAGGCGCAATCGCAATACGCAAGTCGACTTCTTTATTGCCTAGTCTGTATTGTGCTTGCCCGTCTTGGGGCACACGGTGCTCATCAATTTTCAAGTTGGATAAAATTTTTATGCGAGATATTAAGGCGGGCTCAGTTGTCTTGGGTAAAGTCATCACTTCTTGCAAAATTCCATCTACTCTAAAGCGTATTTTGAGCTCAGTCTCACGTGGCTCAATATGAATATCTGACGCATGAGAATTGATAGCGTACTCTAATATTGAGTTGAGCGCACGAGTAATTGGTGCATCTTGTACGATTGTCTCAAGCTTCTTTGAGTCGGCTTTACCAAAATGCTCGAGCTTAGCAGCGTCTTTTTTAACATCAACCTGACTTTCACCAAGCGCCTCTTCTACCTCGCTACCTAGGCTTGATTGATAACGATTTATCCAGCTCTCTATTTGGCTTTTTGAAGCCATATAGGCATTGATTGGGTACCCGGTCTTTCGAGAGAGAAAATCAATTACTTGAAGGTTGTCTGGGTCTACCATCGCAACATTTAGCCTGCCATCTTCTAGGCCAAAAGCTACTGCCACATTAGCTAAAGCATCTTCTTTGGGTATCAAGGCCAAGATTTCGTCACTTATGCCGGCTTTTGATAGATCTACGTAAGCCGTATTTGAAGCAGCGGCGATAAGCTTGGCAGCGTTTTCATCGCTAATAAATTTTCTCTCAACAAGCAGCTCAATAAGAGACTTATTGGCCTTAGCAGCCTCAAGCTTCACTGCCTCGAGCTTTTCTGGCGCGACTATGCCGTTTTGCACAATCAATTGTTCTATTGAACGCTCAGTTTTTTCTGAAAGCATTGAGCCCACCTATTGAATGATCGGCTTATTGCCGCCATTGTCTTTGGGTGTCAGATCTTGGCTGTAGTCAGTTACATCAGTCTTGAGTGTTTTAAGCTGATCTTGATTGAAAGTGGGTGTTACGGGATGTGGCACAGTTACTTTTATGCCCGTATCTTTGGCTGGTGGCACAAAGTAACGATATATAAATGCTAAGGCTACAATAAACACTACTACTGATATTACTATGGTGATTATGTCTTTTTTCTTCATAAGCTATTTTAATGGCACCGTAGTGCTTTGTATATTCGCATCTGGCTTGTAATACGTTGTCATGGTTAAGTTAGTAGTAATATTACCTGTATTTCCGTTGAGGCTCATGCTGTTAAAGTTGATTACGCGCGCTGATTTTTCAGTTTTCTTCAAGAAGTCTAAGATAGCTGCATAGCTACCTTCTACATTTACTGTGAATGGAAAAGCCGTGGCCGTACTACTATTCGCATCAGGAGTTGTGGTTGGAGTAGTTGTAGTACC
>CAYNHH010000021.1:0-13428 GCA_964397085.1 uncultured Candidatus Saccharibacteria bacterium | reverse complement strand
TCCAAGAATCTAAGCCACCAGCCCCGAGAGCTAACACTCTCGGGGCCCAACCAAGAAGCTCGACTAGATCGAGAATCTTGGCCGGGAGAGACCCGGGAACGTACCTTAAAGGAGAAATATGAGGATTGTCTCTGAAGGCAAAGACCCAGATCTGCAGACACGTACCTGTCAGCATTGTAAGACCCAGGTGGAGGTAAATGTTACAAGAGAGCTGCGGCAAAAGGAAAAAGACAATAGCTATAGCGACGATATCGACGGCCATGGTCGACACATAGTGCACTATACGGTTATTGACGCGGTGAGCTACGTACGCTGTCCAGTTTGCGGTAAAGACATTATTTTTACTTCGCGAAACATTCGACGAAGTCGTCGAGAGCTGTAACCCCCCGCCCTGAGAGCTAATCACTCTTGGGGCCCAACCAAGGATCTCGAGTATATCGAGGCTCTTGGCCGGGCGCACCCTGCGAACCGGAGGTAACTTGAAAACAGGAGATAATAATGACCCAAGAAATGCTAATTTCAATCGATCTTGAGGCTGATGGAGAGATTCCGGGTACCGATGACTTCTCAATGATTTCACTTGGAGCTTGCTTGGTAGAGTTTGCTGAAGAAACTTTCTATGTTGAGCTCAAGCCGATTTCGAGCAAGTTTAACCCTGAGGCTTTGGCGGTATCGGGCCTTGATAGAGATGCGCTTATTGCTGATGGTCTAGACGCTCATCAAGCGATGCAACAGTTTGAAGTCTGGGTACGGGAGATGCTTACCAAGTATGGGCGATCAAAAGCATTTGCAGTGACTCTTTCAGAGTGGGATCAGATGTTTGTAGATTGGTATTGTGTACACTTTTTGGGCCATAGAGTGGTAAACTTCACCGGTATAGATATGAAGAGCTACTTTATGGGCAAGCATCGCATTCGCAACTTTGGTCAGACTGGCCGCACTGAAATGCTCAAACATTACCCGGTGAATATTGAGCACACCCATAATGCTCTTGATGATGCACTCGAGCAAGCTGCTATTTTTAGGAAGATGTATTCTTGCTAGTAAGTTGGTAGTATTTTTGTCCCGAAAGAAATTTCGGGGCTATTTTCTTACCAGAACAAGTTCTTCTTCATCTTGGTATAGACCTTGAGAAATTGGCTTTCGCCGTGTTGCCATGTCTTGTATTTGGCCTTGGAGACAGGCAAGTCCCAGCAGCCAGTAAACTCAGTAACTTCTTCATTGAATCCACGCTTGAACTGGTATAGACCAGCTTGAGGGTGGTCACTATCCTCTAGATGGGCAATTGGCGGTACGGCTACTAGGTCGTAACGAGTTGCACCCATTTCTTTGGCCCAACGCATGGCTTCCCATTGCAGCATATATGGTGCCATAAGATTGCGCTTGATAGGATACGAACCGCCGTCCTTGTAGTACCCCTTAGTGCTAAAATGAGTGGCATAGATTCCGGCTAGGTCTTCACCTTCGTGGCTGGCTACCAGCAACTGACCTAGGCCAGCTTTGGCAAGCCCTTGCCAATAGCTAGCGAAGTACTCTTTTTGGCGCAAAAAGAAACCCGCTCTAGCTTGTGTGGCGGCCATGAGGCTGTACATAAGATCGACATTTTCATCGGTCATATCACGGCGCTCTATTGTTACCCCTTTACGCTCAGCTAGCCGAATGTTGTAGCGAGTCTTTTGCTTAAAACCATCGATAATTTCTTCTTCGCTAGGTTTGAGGTCAACAAATATGGTGGCTTTGAACTGTAAGTCTGACTTGGCTTTGTGTAGACCTAACTTGTGCATGTCGAGCTCACCATCGAGTAGCTCAGGCTCAATCTTGACGAGTATTGCCTTGCGGTCGTAACGTGCGATAAATGGCCCAAGCTCGTTGCAGAATTCAGTAAAGTGCGCGACAGAGTCTTTGCTAGGTAAAAAATCCTTAAAGAATCCAGGGCCTTTACTGCAGTAGTAGATATTTCCTAAAAAGCTTGCTTGTTTAGCGGCGAGACAGAAGTACAAAACATACGCAGCAGCTTCATAGACAAAATAGTGTGGCTCCCAGCCTACGGTTTGTTTGAATTTGCCCCACTCAATTGCATTATATATATGCCCACCGTCGGGATTTTTGACTACTAGGCTGTCCCAGTCTTGTACTTCTTGGGCAGTTGCAGTGCGTATCATGTACGTCCCCTAAGCTTGCGGTAGCCGGTGTAGAGCTGGTATTTGGCTTTGTTGAGTGGAATATCGTAGGTACCAATATTGCCCACTACTTCACCACCAAAGCCTTTTTTGAACCCAGTGAGCCCGGCCCAAGCATGGTCAGGCTGATCTGGCGGGGCGATTCCCCAGAAATCAAAATATTTCATGCCATTGGCCTTGGCATCGAGTATCATTTGCCAGACATTGCTAACAGCGGCCTTGTATTGGCGGTTGAGCACCTGATCATTACCAGTGTGAGCGTAATAGCGAGTATTCCCCCAATCGAAAATAAGTGAGATGCTGGCAGGGTTATCCTCAACAGTAGCGGTATAGAAGCTGGCAATGCCTTGATCGATGAGATTCTTGGCCATTTTCTCATAGTACCAATCTGGATGATTGGTGATCTTGGCACGATCGGCGGTATCATGTAAGAGCTTTAAGAACTGCGGGATAATCTTGATATCAGTGGTCTGAGCAATACTAATGCCACGTTTTTCGCCAGTATTGATGCGGTTGCGATGGCCAGACTCTAGACCAGATCGTAACTCTTCTTCTGACTTTGTTAGGTCTAACACTAGGGTGTGGGCAGGCTGAACATCGCCAATCTTCTTGGCACCTAGTTCAATCATTTGCTCATGAGTAATATTGCCTACTGGCTCCACACGTATAAAGTCACAATGCAGATCACCAGCCTTGATCTTGAGTGAATCTAGTGCAGAGGCAGGGTCAGCAGAGATATTAGGATTGTGGGCTGCGAGTAAGTAGTGAAGTCCGGTGACTTGACGATTGAAAGCTAGCCAAAACCAGTCATTACTCAGCCCAAAATATGGCTGTCGGCCAACCGAGGCCTGAAAGCTAGCCCACTCAGACGATTGCAGTACGTGCCCGCCACGAGCTTGAATAGTTTGGTTCCAATTGGTAGGTAATTGCATATCTACTATTGTAGCAGTTTAGCCAAGCTGATGCTCTGCCAATAATCATTTATCTTTACAAAATACTATAAATATACTACAATACTGCCTGTTCGAACTTTTACAACTGGAGACAGTGATGACTCAAACGAAGTCAGAATTCATGCAGTGGTGTGACGAGCTGGATGCCGAAGGCTATCACATTTTGTACGCTCATGCACAAGGTCCCACTGAGCTGCAGGGCTTTTTTCCTGCAGGCGAAGTCTTCTACTTTAGGGCGCGCGGAAGCGTAGCCAAGCTTGAAGTTGGCTTTGATAACCCAGATGCAAGTAAGTGGTCTGAAGTATTTGAAGAAGTCATTTGGGAAATAGATGTAGAAGATCTCACTGGTGATAATTTCTTGTATTCATGGCTCGAGACGGAAGCTGCAAAGGTGCTTTTTTTGGCATTTCTACGAGAGTATCGACAGGCAGGGATTGAGATTGGCGGCCTTACGAAGCCAACTCAAGAGCGACTTGAGATGCTCAAGCGAATGTTGATGACTGATTTGGCGAGCTGATGCAGACTCGACACAAGATTGTACTAGCACTATTATGTGTTTTGGTACTTGAACTAGGTTTTGTGAATTATACTTCAGCCCAAAACCATGTACCAGTTCACTCGGTGGCTGTTGCTGGTGATAGCTTGGTATTCTTATCAACTGGTGATCTGCAAGTAATGTTGGGACCTAAGTATCCCAATCTAAACATTCAAGGTGTTTTGGGGGTTACGATTGCTGGTATGGCGCCAGCGATTGACCAAATGCATGTCCAGCACCCCGATGCGATTGTGCTGGCACTTGGTACAAATGACGCTCGCTACTTAGTGGCTGCTCAGAGTGCAGAGCAGCAGGCTCAAGTATTAAAAGCGTCGTTTGCTCAGCAAGAAGTAGTTTTGCAATCTCTTACTGATACACCTTGCGTGATCTGGGTGGGTGTACAAGAGCACAATACAGAACTGAATCTTGTGACTTGGGGCCCGCAACTTAATCAAGGATTGAAAGCAAACGTAGAGCAGTACCCAAATAGCCACTTTCTTGATTGGGAAAGTATTATGCATGGTCATGCTGATTGGCAAGGGGCCGATGGCTTGCACCTTAGTGACCCAGTTGGTAATCGGGCTTATGCCCAGGCTATTAGCGACTCGATAGCTGAACTTTGTTAGTAATCCCTCACCAGACTGGTGAGGGATTTTAATTGACATAAAACTTTTAATTTGGTATTATCATGGTCGCAATTGTTCCAGTGTGATCCCCGCCCGGGTGGCGAAACCGGCAGACGCAGGGGGCTTAAACCCCCTGGCTCGACAGAGCGTGCGGGTTCGAATCCCGCTCCGGGCACGTATTGTATCTACTTACTGTGTGGTGAATCACTCACCGTGGAGTACCTAGATTTTTACAGAGGGGTTGTAGCTCAGTTGGTCAGAGTATGCGGCTGAAAACCGCAATGTCGTAGGTTCGAATCCTGCCAGCCCCACGCAATACACTCGGTGCAGTAGCTCAATTTGGCCAGATGCCATCTGGTCATATGGCAGAGCATCGCGATGTGAAAGCGAATGGATGTGGGTTCGACTCCCACCTGCCCCTCAAGTCCCGTTCACCTTTATTGGTGAGCGGGTTTTTATTTATGATAAGATATACCAGATGAAAATTTTAGCAATTGAATCAAGTTGCGATGAAACTGCTGCTGCAGTAGTACAATCGAACAGTACGTTTGATGGTAATATTTTGAGCAATGTTATTTCGAGCCAAGTTGAGATTCATGCACAGTATGGCGGTGTTGTACCTGAAGTGGCAGCACGAAGTCATATTGAAGTGGTTGTACCTGTGGTAGAGCAGGCGCTAAGTGATGCCAAGTGTGATTGGCCAGATATTGATGCAATTGCTGTTACTAAGGGACCTGGTCTGATAGGCTCGCTACTTATTGGTGTGCTGACGGCTAAAACTATTGCTGAAGTTAAGAACAAACCACTGATTGGCGTGAATCATATTTTGGCTCATGGTTTTGCAAGTTTTTTGACCGACAATTCGCCTAAGTTTCCTTTTCTTGCTCTTACGGTATCTGGTGGTCATACTGCCCTTTCCCTTTACCATGAAGATTTGTCTCGAGAAGTACTTGGAGAGACCTTGGACGACGCGGCTGGAGAAGCTTTTGATAAGGTGGCCAAACTACTTGGTCTCGCGTATCCTGGTGGGCCAGCAATCGGTAAGGCCGCAGAGCACGGCGATGCTGACAAGTATGTCTTCCCTGTTGCAAAGCTCGGTAGAGAAAGCCTGGATTTCAGCTTTTCTGGGCTGAAGACTGCCGTACTACGGCAAGTACAGGAGATTACCGGCATTAATCCAGGCGCACAAGGAGCAAAAAAATCATATGAGTTAGACGAACAAACAGTAGCAAATATTGCAGCCAGCTTTCAAAAGGCAGTCGTCACAGCACTCGTCAAGAATACGCAAAAAGCCTATATTAGATATCGACCTAAAGCAGTTGTTGTTGGTGGTGGTGTGGCCTGCAATAGCTCATTGCGCCTAGAGATGCATAAAGTATTGCCAGAGGTGATCTTTGTGCCGCCGGTGCTTTGTACAGATAATGCTGCGATGATTGGCGCACTGGCTCTGCAAATGGCTGAGAAGAAGATGTTTGTCGAGCCAAGTATGCTCGTTGCAGATTCAAGCTTAGAAACTATATAAAAACACCTTCATCTGAAGGTGTTTTTATGAGATTTGATAGAAATTAGCTAGCTTTCTCCATCTGTGCTAAGGTAGCTTGTTTGTCTGCAATAGTTTTACGTTTGGCTTCAATATCGGCTACTTCAGCCTGGGTATTGGTGATAGTAGTATTTTTCTCAGTAAGCAATTCTTCTAGACGGGAGTCTTCGGCGCTGAGCTTGGCAAGTATACTCTCTACCTCTTCATCAACTTCTTTTAGGATATCGCTCATTGCATCGAGTCTTTCACCGGCTGCATCGTGCTCTTCCTCGCTAATTTCAGGAGTAGAAGTTTCTTCTGTAGTTACCTCTTCAGCCGCATCTGGCTTGTGCTCACTATCGTGATCATCTGCCATGACTATGCTAGTATCGCTGCTTTCAGTATCTATATCATCGGGTTTGTTTCCGATTTTTGGAATATCCAAGTCAACATCTTCAGTAGTAGCATCTTCTTGCGCGGCAGCATCTTCACCTATGGTAGTCTCAGAAGTTATTTCCCCTGGCGCTGGTTGTGGTCTTGGGTGTTCTGGGGTAAATGAGACAACTGGGTCCGTTATGGCCTTGTTGGCCATAGCTTCTTCTGGAGCAGGATCAGCTATTGCGGCTGGCATTTCTGTATCATCACTTCCACTACTGAGAAGTTCGGCGGCGTGATCGTCTGTATCAGCACTGCCTGTATCGGGAGATGTACCAGGTGTTTCACCAGCTTCATTCATCATTCCGCCGCCAAAGTGACCAATATCAGATGGTGTATCGGGAGTTACGACAGGGTCTGCTGGAGCAGGCGCTACTGGTACAGGTGGCTCTGCAACAGCAGCAGCACCGCCAGCTTCTGGAGCCAAATTACTCATAGCATCCATACTACTATCGCCTTCTACCATTGGTGCGCGTTGATCCCATTGTTCATCTATTTCTAGTGGACTGTATATGTCTTTTAACACTGTGCTCTCCTCAAATTAGTTGTCTGTTAAATAGTTATGCCTATTGTACCTAAGCATAAGCATAGCTGTCAAATAATCAGTTCTCGCAATTCCAACCTGAAAATGCTACAATTTATTTTATGAAAACTCCAGAAATGCCAAAAGCCTACACACCTTCAGAGCACGAGACTGATATTTTACAGCTTTGGAAAGATGCAAATGCTTTTGCACCACAAAAGAATGCTACTGGTAAGCCATTTTCAATAATAATGCCACCGCCAAACGCGAATGGCTCTTTACACGCAGGGCATCTGATGTATGTAGTAGAAGATATTGCGACACGATACGCGCGTATGCAAGGCCGTCCAGCCCTATGGTTGCCTGGTACAGACCATGCTGGTATCGAGACGCAGGTAGTGTATGAGCGCATTTTAGAGAAGAAAGGTCAGACTCGTTTTGATCTGGGACCCGAGAAGTTCTACCAAGAAGTAGAGCAATTTGTGCTCGGTCAGCAACACACTATTATTTCGCAAATGCAGGCTATGGGATTTTCTGCTGACTGGAGTAAGCTTAAGTTTACTCTCGATGAAGATGTGATAGATACGGTATACGATACCTTCATACAGCTACACAAAGATGGCCATATATACAGAGGCAATAGAATTGTTAATTGGTGTACGCGCTGTCAGGCAGCTTTTCCAGATATAGAGACTGATCGAACAGATAGAGAAGATGCTATGTATACGCTTGATTACGGTAGTATTCAGATAGCCACAACACGGCCCGAAACTATCTTTGCAGATAGTGCTGTAGCCGTAAACCCTCAAGACAAGCGGTATGCAGCACTCATTGGTAAAACGGCTACTATCCCCCTCTCGAACCGAGAAATACCAATTATTGCTGATGATGATGTAAGCATCAGTGATGGTACTGGGGCTCTTAAGGTAACACCTGCTCACAGTATGGCCGATTACGACATTGGTCAGCGCCATAATTTGCCCGAGATAAGCGTAATTGATCCAGAAGGTATTATGATAAATGTACCTGAAGCATTTGCTGGGCTAGCTGTTGATAAGGCACGTACCCAGGTGGTTGCTGCACTTGATAAAGCCAGTAAACTCTTACAAACCACTCCCCTCACCCATGCAGTTGCTATTCATGATCGTTGCAAGACCGTAATTGAACCGCTTATATCAGAACAATGGTTTATGCGAGTCAAAGAAGTGAATGCGCCGGTAATTAAGGCTATTGAGAGCGATGAGATCAATTTTTACCCAAGTAGATTCAAAAAAACTGCACTGAATTGGCTTGAGAATGAGCATGACTGGTGTATTAGTAGGCCTGGCTGGTGGGGTATTCGTATACCGGTGTATTACAAGACAAGTAATGATCCTACTAAAGATGCTTACTTGATCGCAAAGTCTGAGAATGAAGCTATAGAGTACTATGGCGAGGGAAATTACCGAGCTGAGACTGATACATTTGATACATGGTTCTCTTCTAGTCAATGGCCTTTTGCAACGCTAATGTCTACTGGTGACTTTGAGCAGTTCTACCCTACTACTACAATGGCTTCAGCTCGAGATATCCTCCATAAATGGATTACTAGAATGATTATGTTTGGACTGTATAAAACCGGGAAAGTACCATTTGAGAATGTTTATCTTTGGGGTATGGTAACAGATGAAAAAGGCCAAAAGCTATCAAAATCTAAAGGCAATTATGATGATCCAATGCTCATCACTAAAGAGTACGGTACCGATGCACTACGCTTGGCGTTATCTATAGGGATTACTCCTGGTAATGATGGCAAAATATCAGTTGAAAAAATTGTGGGTTATCGTAACTTTTGTAATAAGCTGTGGAATGTTGCTCGCTATACCTTACTAAAGACCGAGGACCTCACTTCCCTTTCTACTCCAGAGCTGCAAACGCCTGCAGATCACTGGATGACTATTCAAATAAACACTGCTATCAAGAATACCACCAAGAATATCGAAGCATATCGATATTCTGAGGCGGGTCAATCTGTCTACTCTCTCTTGTGGGATCAGTTGGCTGATCAATACATAGAATACTCCAAGCAGACTACTAATCCTCAGATGCTTGGCTACGCTCTTGAGGTGGTTCTACGTCTCGCCCACCCCTTTGCCCCATTCGTAACTGAAACGATCTGGCAACAGCTTCCTTGGCAAAATAGTCTCCTAATAAACGAACAATGGCCGAACATATTGCTCAAGCCTAGTCTAGCTGAAGCAAAACAGTTTGAGTTAGAAATTATTGAGATTTTGTCAGCTCAGCAAAAACAGCAGAGTAAAGTACAGGCAGCAAAGCTCGAGAAAGAGATTTTAGCAAAGGAAAACCTTATAACTATTACTGAATCCAAGTTAAGTAACACTGCTTTTATTGCTAACGCGCCAGTTCAGCTCGTAGAAGGGGAGCGAGCAAAGCTCGTAAATACAAATAATGAAATTAAGCTTCTGAGGGCTGCACTTGAAGAAACCAAAAACACAGACTAGCTTTTTTATATTTGCCACAGTATTAATTTTGCTGGCTGGTATTTTGATCGTTATATCTATCCCTAAAATTACTGTGTACAGATATAGTATTGTAGATCGCTTGCTTACTCAGTCACAAGATACAAATGAAAGTATGTTCCAGCTCAGTCTACTTGAGCAAGCTCACTTGATAGGTGGAGGTGACTCTAAAGCTACTGACGCATTAGCACAGTTTTGGTTGACTCGAGGTGAGATAAAAAGGGCAATTGATGTGTATGAGACAAGTAGTAATCCTGACTATCTCAAGCTTGGCTCATTGGCTCTGAGTGCTCAAAATTATCCTTTAGCTCTCGATCTCTTTCAAAAAGCGGGTAAGAAACAGGCTACTGCTGATACCTTGACTGGTGAAGCGATAGCTTTTTTCAATCAAGAAAAAGTAGCAGAAGGCTGTGCTAAAGCGGCGCAAGCAAGCAAGCTAAGTTTACAAAGTCAGAGCGCAAAAAATGCTGCAATAGTGTGCCAAATTCTTGGCGGAACTCAAACTGAAATAATAAGTCTAGTTGGGCAAAAACCAGCGATGAGTGATAGGGAAAGCGCGTATTTTTTGATCAACAATCAAGTCTATAAGATAGGGGAGAGCAAGCTACAATCTGTCGAATCTAAAACTGTGACAGATTGGCTAGTTTTGTCTCGATTAGCTTCTGCCCATGGTGACATAAAGTTGGCAATTTCGAGTGCTGAAAAGGGGATAGAGCTCGACCGAAGTAATACAGAAATGAATAAGCAGCTCGTGAGCCTGTACCGACTTAGTGGTGATTCTGGTAGGGCTAATGAATACCTTCAAAGACTTCAACAGCTTGAGTTTGATAAATACCAGTAATACTCTCGGAAAGCATAAGTACATTTCACAAGAATAGTTTAATATTTTATAATGTATGTTTTGTTTTCGCTTTATATGGTAGGTTATTGCAATAATTACTATTGATATATATGATAGCGTACTCAATTATTGCTGGTCTTGGCAATCTAGGTATAATGCGCTACAATAACACGGTACTTTTTAGCCATGTACCAGATACGGAGAGGTACCCAAGTGGCTGAAGGGGCTGGTTTGCTAAACCGGTAGGGGGGAGCAATCCCCCGCGAGAGTTCGAATCTCTCCCTCTCCGCCACGTCAAAATTATGCTTATACTTACATAAATAGCAATTGCTATTTATTTCAGTTGTCGCATAGTTCTTCCTTCTCAAATCAAAAATAGTATTTTGATTTGTAGGGAAAATACTAGGTGAAAATTAAATAGATTTGGAGAGGTGCCCGAGTGGTTGAAGGGAACAGTCTTGAAAACTGTCAGGCTCGCAAGGGTCTCGTGGGTTCGAATCCCACCCTCTCCGCCATAACAAAAACCCGAGCTTGTCTCGGGCTTTTGTTATGGTTGTGAATTTGAATGAGAAGCTTTAGGTTCGGTGGAGGAGGCGCGCAGACCAGATACAAAGTGAGCTTTTTATCTGACGAGCACCGACGAAGGTTGCTTTAGTAACAATCCCACCCTCTCCGCCAGAGAGAAGTAGCGCCTTGTGGCGCTTTTTCTCTCTGGTAGAATAATAAGCTAGTTTTAGCACTATCTAGATGATAGACATTTTGTGAGCATTGAAGCATAATAGTAAATGATATGGACAAACCAATTACTCCCAAGCCAGCAGAGCGAGATTCCTCAAACCCTGCTTTTACTCCTGCCCCCAACCCTTTTGATAAAAGTACAACCGAGCCAGACAAGATGCAAGAGCAAGTAGAATTGGATACGCAGGTAACCGAACCTGTAGATGCCCACACCGCTCCCTCTGACGGAGGTGGTGTTGAGCTGATTGGTAAAAGAGCAAGTGAAAAGCCAGACAGCGGACAGTTGCCTGAGCCAAAGAAGAAATCTTTGCTGAAAAGTTATTTTGGTACTAGTGCAAAAAGAGAACCTACTCCTAAAGAAGAGAGCGATAAGCCTAAGTCTCCTGAACAAGTACTGATGAGCTGGCAAGCTGCAGAGTTTGTGCAAACCCACAAGCCGCTTGGTTGGTACCTTGGCTTTGCGGGCTTCTTTGCTGTACTAATACTACTCGCAATATTTACCAAGCAGTATATTACTGTGGGCTTGTTTGCAGTGATGGGGGTGGCAATTGTAATATTTGCCAACAGGCCACCTCGCACACTTCGCTATCAAATAAGTAATTATGGCGTGTCTGTGGGCGATAAGAAGTACTTGTATGATGATTTTGGCTCATACTACGAGACTAGTGATTACGGCCAGCCTGTGCTTGAGCTAGTGCCTAATAAGCGCTTTGGTACGTTGGTAAGCTTGCCGCCTGCCGAGCATCAAATAGATCAGCTTGAGCAGACTTTGAGTCAAATGTTGCCAAAGGTAGATAATAGAGAAGATTTTGTAGATAAGCTGTTTAGAAAACTCAGATTCTAAATAATCTAGTAATTTAGTGAAGAATAGGGTATGATTACATCTGTTCAAGCGCCCGTAGCTCAGCTGGATAGAGCGTCAGTTTGCGGTACTGAAGGTCGTAGGTTCGAATCCCGCCGGGCGCACCAGTATTTGTTACTAATTTGTAGTTGGTGGTAGATACTGGTTTTTTGATTCAAAGCAAAATCTTTGTAAATAATACTTGACAATACCTCTTATGATTGCTATAATACTACTTAAGATCCAAAAAGGATCCTCGTTCCTTCCAAGATGTTTCGCGAATCGTCACGCGAAAACCGCAATAAAAGCGGACACCAAATATTCTAGCGTTGGTCTCCCCAAGAGGATCATACACTAGAGACGAACCTTGGTAGCCCCAAGGGTCAATGTGAGAGATAGGTGCAGGGCAACTTACACCAAAGGCTCACGACCAAAAGGTTAGGCGAGAGGAGTATGCTTGGGCATACAACTCTTGCCGATCAGTTCTTTACAGCTCTAGGATCCGGCCCTCGCCCTCCCGTCCCGCCAGCGCTGGCCGGATCCTAGTTACGCCAGTCTTGGACCCTCCGCTCCAAGGTCTGGATCATTGCGACTCGTGTATCGCTTCTGCTCCTGCAGCAGAAAACGCTTAAGTAGGGCGGTGTTGTTAGTTGGTGGGGTAATGGCCTACCAAGACGACAGAATCTACCAGGGTACTTGGAAGGCCGAGCTTTCACTATACCCGCCTCTCGCCCGGGCGGGGTCTCTTCGGAGGCCCCGCCCACCGGCCTCGTTGGCTTTGCTAGCGAGGTTTTTTCGTATATGAGTTTCTTGTATACTAGATCTATGAATTTTACCTCATATCTCTTGATGTTGTTGTGTCTGTTCTTGCTTGGACCGCTTGTAATAGAGGTAGCAGGCTACTTGTGGCATAGATATATAGAACATGAGGGTATGGCTGGTAAAGCTGTACAGGTTAGTCATGTGCGCCATCATGAGAGGGATTATCCTGCAGATGATCTCCGGCCTGATAAGGTGAAGTACACGAGCGCACAGTCTTGGAGCTGGTATGTCCTGACGGTAATACTTATTGTTTTGGCTTTGATAATCATTCCTAGACCATATAGCTTTTTCACAATTGTAGGTGGGCTAGTGTATGCCAAGTTTGTTGTCAGCTACTTTCACAAAGCTTTTCATTTGCCGCATCATTGGTTACAGCAATACGCCTGGTTCAAGCATTTGACTAAGCTCCATGATATTCATCATTATAGAGTGGCTAATTATGGGATAGTGTTTTTCTTTATGGACAGACTCTTTGGCACATATACGGCTCAAATGCCCAAGAAGAAATCTTCTACTTTTGCTGTGATATCATAGATGAAGCACGGAGAGGTGGCCGAGTGGTTGAAGGCGCTGCTCTCGAAAAGCAGTATGCGGGTAACCGTATCGAGAGTTCGAATCTCTCCCTCTCCGCCAATAATATATTATGAGTTCAATTACACAATATAATCAAAAGAAAAAACGTCTTCTCAGAGACCTGAAGTTAGCTATTCAGCTAGGTCAGCCTATTGCCCTAAAGAAGAAAACCAGCAATCTTTTTAGAACTCGAGCTCAAGGTAAAGTAGCACGACTAGATGTGAGTGATATGACGAGCGTAATATCTGTAGATGTTAAAAAAAAGACTGCCGAGGTAGAAGGTATGGCTACCTATGAAACGATTGTGGCTGAGACACTCAAGT
>CAYNHH010000020.1:0-14292 GCA_964397085.1 uncultured Candidatus Saccharibacteria bacterium | reverse complement strand
CCACACTACTTGAGTATCGAGTACTGTGGCGGGATGTTCCCGACACTGCACCTACAGAAAGGGGTTGCGCATGCAACCTACAAGAGTACTCTTTGAGTCTGCTACACCTCAAGCACTGGCTCTGGGCCTACGAAGCGGACAAGAACGTAGTCACCCGGTCGTCAGCCGTTGTGGCTGGTACAACTTGGCTGGTGAAATGCTTGGCTGGGGTGACCTTGACGAAGAAGATGTGATACGCATCATGTCTGATTGTAAGGATGAAAATGTTTTCTTGATTCTGTACAACGCCGAGACTTTCTGGCGTCGTGATCAAGATGGCCTTACATGGTCAGATGCCACCCAGGTGGAGATAGCAAAGCCAGGCAGTAAGTATGTCATCAACAATGCTTCGGTAGTAATTACCGTCGAGGGTCTGTTCTTCGTTGACTCGTTTGACGACCCAGCATGGGCAAGTCTTCGCAATTTTGGGCCAGTACCCTCGATGCACAAAGAACAGCTTCTAGGGAGACTCTGAAATGGCCTCGCACAAGAAAGGTCAACGCGAGCGCCAGCAGCGCGCACTGCAACGACTGCAAGAGCGCATTGCTGATAACAAGTACCTCTATGACAGGCTTGATGCCAAGCTGATGGCTGCAGAAGGCCCACTTCGCGAGCGCACCATTGAGGAGATGGAAAGGCTCGATAGCGAGCTTGACCAGCTTGAAGAGCAAGAAGCTGGTCTGCGTAAGAACTTGGGTCTCCGGCCGGAGAATCACTTCTCTTCCTAGCCAACCCATCAATTGTTGCTACAGGGGGTCTTCGGGCCCCCTGTAGCCCCCCCTACTAAGACATGAGATTATGTCGAAGCTGTTGCTTCGGCTTTTTTAATTGTCATATTTTTTTCGCCAACTATCTCACTCAAGCCCGATAAGAATATACTACTCCCGTCTACACCATTGGGTAACTTTAGCTTTTGACCAGATTCACTAAAATGTAACATCAGCGGGATATCTCCGCGGTGCACCTCAAGAAGCTTTTTGATACCAAGTAACTTTTGACTGTCTGAGGTAGATTGCAAGCTCACAATAATACTGGCTATATCTTGGGCGCTAGGAAACATTTCGTTAGCGTCTACATGTGCTGCGCCCATAATGGTTTGTGATGGCGGCGGAAAGTGCCTTGCCGTCTCGTGATTGATAAGCTTGGCTTTGTCGGCCATTACTTTGAGCTCATCTACCAGCTTCCCTTCGCGGTCTTTGGCGTTGATCTTGCCGGTGATTTCTAAAACATTATCGAGCGCCCAAATGTTTTTGTCTTTTTCAAACGTGCGCGGAAACACAATTACTTCTACGTCACCATCGAGAGTCTCTATTTGTGCAAACGCCATAGGGTCATTATTGCGTGTATATATCTGCCGCAAACCAGTCACGATGCCGCCAATAGTAATTTGATTGCCATCATCCATCTTGGAGTATTTCTTGATGCTTTGGGCTTTTGAAGCAAAATAATTACGAAAGTCATCGAGCGGATGACTACTAATAAATAACCCTAGGAGTTCTTTCTCCCACATAAGGTGTTGGCGTTGGTCTATTTTGTCGCGCGGTGGCTCGAGCGCCAGTGGTGGCGCTTCTTCTTGCATGCCAAGACTTCCAAATATATCTATTTGACCGGTCAAGGCGCTTTTTTGAACTCTACTGGCGTAGCTCGTAATGGCCAAGACATTGTTAAGCAAAAGATCTCTGTCGCCAATAGTATCAAAAGCCCCGCACTTTATCAGTGACTCCATAACTTTTTTATTTACTACACTGGCCTCTACCCGCGTACAAAAATCCTCTAGGCCTGTAAACTTACCGCCTTCCGCACGTGCTTCAAGAATCTTGTCGATTGGCCCAGCTCCAACGTTTTTGACTGCACCCAGACCAAAGCGAATATTACCTGTCTCTGGCACTACTGCAAACTCAGAGAATGACTCATTGACATCTGGAGGCAAAAGCTCAATATCCATCTTGCGACACTCAGCAACCTCAATACTAATACGATCCATATTCTCATGATCACTCGTCATAAGGGCAGCCATAAAAGCTGCAGGATAGTGAGCTTTGAGGTAAGCCGTCTGTACCGATATGAGCGCATAGCAAGCTGCGTGGCTTTTGTTGAAACAATACGCAGCAAAGTCTTCAATGCTCTTCCAGAGATCATTAATAAACTTCTCATCTACTTTAGAGGTTTTGATAGCCCCCTCAACGAATTCTTGCTTCATCTTGGCTATAACTTCTGGAATTTTCTTACCAATACCTTTACGCAACGTATCAGCCTGGCCACCAGTGAAGCCACTAAGGTCTTTGGCGATTTGCATAACTTGCTCTTGATAGACAATAATGCCGTATGTGTTCTCAAGTGCGGCCTGCATCTTGGGGTGTCCATAGGTGATCAAGTCAGGATTGTGCTTACGATTGATAAAATCTTCTATCCACTGCATGGGGCCGGGGCGATAGAGTGCCACCATTGCAATGATATCTTCAAATCTATCGGGCTTGAGATCGCGAATGTAGCGCTTCATACCGGCTGATTCTAGCTGAAATACTCCGGTGGTATCACCATGACTAAGTAGCTCAAAAGTCTTCTTATCATCAATAGGTATTTCAGTCACATCAAGCTCAACGTTATAGACTTTCTTCATAATACGTAGGGTATTTTTAATCACAGTAAGGTTGGAGAGCCCAAGAAAATCGAACTTGAGCAGCCCCAGCTCTTCTACTGGATTCATTGAATACTGCGTAGATATTCCGCCCTTGCTAGCACGCGTAAGCGGTACATACTCCACTAGGTTTTCTGGGGCGATCACTACACCGGCAGCATGTGTACCGGCATTACGTATAGTACCCTCTAGCTTAATAGCAATATCAATAATTTGTTTGGCTCGAGAATTGGTATCGTATTCTTGCTTGAGCTCTGGACTATCTACAATAGACCTGGATAGCAAAATGTGTCGACCCTGTACTGGAGCAGGTATGAGCTTGGCAATTGCATCAACCTCGCCATAAGGAATACCTAATACTCTACCGGTGTCTCGCAGGGCATTGCGCGCAGCCATAATACCAAATGTAATAATTTGTGATACGCGCTCTTGTCCGTATTTTTCTGTAGCGTAAGCTATCACTTCTTCGCGTCTGTCATCGGCGTAGTCCATATCAATATCTGGCATACTAATTCTGTCTGGATTCAAGAATCGCTCAAACAACAAGTCGTACTTGAGAGGATCAAGCTCGGTAATATTGGTCACATACGCAATAATGCTGCCTGCAGCACTACCTCTTCCGGGCCCACAAACGATACCTTGATTTTTGCTCCAGTTGATAAGATCTGCAACAATGAGCATATAGCCCTCGTAGCCCATGTCGGCGATAACTCCCAGCTCAAAATCAATGCGTTCTAATACTTCTTTACTGAGCTTAGCTTTTGCTTTTGCTTCGGTAATGTCGGGCAGATCTTCCTTTGGCAAATCAGTATAGCGATTTGCCGCACCGGCAAAAACGAGCTTTCGCAAATAGCTTTTCTCTGTCTCTCCCTCTGGTAGGTCTGGAAAGCGAGGTATCAAAATCTTACCAAGCTCTATCTCAAGCTCACAACGCTTGGCTATCTTGACGGTATTGGCAAGCGCCTCTGGTGTGTCTTTGAATTTCTCAAGAATTTCAGCACCACTATGTACACTAAGATCTTGATCTAGCTTCATTCGCTTGGGGTCTTCTACGGTACTTCCCGTCTGTACACAGAGCAATATATCGTGTGGATAGTGATCTTCTGGCTTAGAGTAGTGAGCATCGCCAGTCACCACTAAGTCGAGATCGAGCTCTTTACTCATTTTCTTTAGCGCTTCATTTACCTTTACTTGTGGCTCCCACTCAACGTGGGGCTGCATCTCTAAGAAATACCGGTCTTTACCAAAGACAGACTTGTACCACTCGGCAATTTTTTTGGCTTCGGCATAATTGTCATTGAGTATATTTGATCCTACTTCACCACCTACACAACCAGAGAGACAGATGATGCCTTCATTATATTTTTCTAGAAGATCATGATCAATACGAGGCTTGTAATAGAACCCTTCTAGGTTGGCAATGGTACTGAGCTTCATGAGATTTTTGTAACCAGTCATATTACTTGCGAGCAAGATAAGGTGAAACGGCGTACGGTCTTCAGCACTGTTTTTGTCTTGATGTGTGCGGGGCGCTACGTAGGTCTCAATACCAATAATCGGCTTTATTCCTCGCTCGCGGGCTGCTTTGTAGAACTCTATGGCGCCGCTCAGGCTCCCATGATCAGTAATTGCGCAGGCTTCTTGGCCAAGTTCTTGAATATGATCAAGTAAGCCAGGAACTTTTTGCAGGCCGTCGAGTAGACTATAGTGCGTGTGATTATGCAGATGCACAAAATCAACGAAGTCTTTTTGACTTCGTGCTTTTTCAATAATTTCGTTTTTTTCAACAGTTTTTGCTTCTGCCATACTCACCCTCTCTATACTACTTATTTTACCATAGTAAAAAGAAAAGGATCATCTACTTCACTTGTGCGGCTTCACCAATTTTTTGTAACAATGTCCCAATATATGGTAATCCGCCAAGATAAGTTACTAACAGCCCTATAATAATGATAGCTACTGCTGCACCAATTACACCGGCAAGGCCACGAACAAAGCCGGTCTGAAAATTTAACCAAAAGAGTTTTTTAGGCTTATGCAAGAGCTCATTTATTGCATCAAGGCCAACAACGTCGAGAGTTTGCTTAGTATTTTCTACTGGATTGTCTTTACGACTAGCCATAACTATACTCAGACTAACTACTTCTTATCACTAAGAGGCTTACTAGGGTCTACATAATCTTTTTTGGCGCGAGCTGTTGCAGCTTTTTTCTGCATACGGGTCACTTCTTTTTGGCCTTGTTTGACAACTTTTTTAGTCGAAGCTGCGAGATCAATCGTTAGCTCTGCTGCTTGATGAGCCAATACTTTGGCTTCATCAGATGCTACTTTACTAACTTTCTTAGTACTTTTTGATAATTCACCACTTCTGTTCTCAAGTTCTTTTTTGAGCTTTTCGGCTTTTGCAATAAGCTCTTTCGTCTCTGCACTACCAGACTTCTTAGCTTCTTGCATCTTGTGGGTAAGCTCGGTATTGGCTGTATCCAACTTAGACTTAAGGTCAGCACGCATTTCTTCGCCTTTTTTAGGTGCGTACAACAATGCAGCTACACTACCTATAATGCCGCCAACAATTACGCCCTTAAAAAATCCTTTGCCGTTGCTCATTTGTCATCTCCGGATTTTTTTGATCGCGAACGTGTATGGAGATACTTTTCTATCATCATAGCAATGATACCAGGGTTTACCACGGTACGGCGTACTTCATCCACAAGCTCTACAGCTGAGTCGGCGCTATCTTGTACTTTTTCTGCAGCTAAGCGAACCTGCTTGAGAGCCTTCACTAAAACAACCAAAAATATTACTGTATAGATAGTAAGTATAAGTGTTGAGATTGAGATAACAGTTATTAATGCGATTTCGAGTCCAGTCATTTTGGTTCGACCCCTTTCTTTAGTTTGTGCTTGATAACCTTAATAATATCACTTCTACCCAGATGTTCAAGTACGATCTCGTCTCGCTCAAGTAATGTCCACTCATTTTGGTCAACGAGAGAATTGGGAAATACATGTAAATCTCCCTTGGCGTCTAGAATACGTGTTTTTTTTGTATCCATTTCTACAATATAACCCTCTGCTCTCATATTCTCGCTACCTACAACTACTTTGTCTCCAACACGAAAGTCATGGTCACTACTGAGCTGAAGCCCAGAGAGCAAATCTTTTACCGTAGGAGTTACGCCCTGCGAGATACCAAAAGAAAACGCTGCTGCGAGTGCACCGATAGTTATTGCAACATTAGACAGTCCTAACAGTTGTAATACTGCAACGCCAAGCAATACCCATAGAGCTCCTTTGAGAATGATTAGTAGTATTTCTCTAAAGCCAAATGATAGTTTTAATACTCCTACAAATCGCTCAAGCAAAACAGAAAATAACCTGACAAATATTATTCCAAGCACCAAAAACAAGAATGCTCTCAACAGTCTGGGGCCATAGGTATAAAAGCCATTCACAAGTTGGCTGGATGCTTTTTCGACATTGATGAGTAGAAAATTATTCAAAATTATCCTTGTATTTATTATGCTTCATTTAATAATTTAAGCACAAGCGTATTGGCTTTACCAGGATTTGCCTGACCCTTAGTAGCCTGCATCACTTGTCCTACAAAAAATCCTGCGGCTTTGGCATTGCCTGATTTATAGTCTGCTACCGCTTGAGGATTGTCGGTAATGAAGCCTGTAATTATTTTCTCTAATTCAGTATCGTCTGATATTTGTACTAACCCCTTTTCAGCAACGACTTTTTGAGGGCTACTACCGGCTAATACAAGTGGGAATATTTCTTTGGCAGTTTTTGAAGATATGTCTCCTGATTCAACAAGCTTGATTAGGTCGGCAAGATCTTTTCCAGTAAGTTTTGATTTGGCTTCGCTATTTTCTGTGAGCCAAGCTTGGTAATCACCCACCAGCCAATTTACCGCTTTTTTCTCAAGTTGTTTGTTGTCTAACAGCTTGCTGGCTGCAAAGAATATTTCTCGAGTTTTGACTTGGCCAATAAGTATGTCTTGCTCATCAGAGTTAAGGCCTAGTTCTTGTAAGCTATGACGGATAGCTATTGGCAAAATGACATCCTTCACTTCAGCTTGTACCGATTCTATAAAGTCTGATTTTAATACCAATGGAGGTAGATCTGGTTCAGGAAAATATCGATAGTCGTGTGCATGTTCTTTGCCACGTTGGCTGACTGTGACTGCCTTGGCATCATTCCAGCCGCGTGTCTCCTGAATAACCTCTTCTCCACTTTCAAGCACCTCAATTTGTCGCTGAATTTCATACTTCAATGCTCGTTCAGCATTCCTGAATGAATTAAGGTTTTTTAACTCTGTTCGAGTGCCAAGCTCATCAGTGTCGCTCACTGAAATATTTAGATCAAATTTGAAATTACCATGCTCCATATCACCATGGGTTACTCCAAGCGTGGTGGCAATAGCATAAACCTCTTGCAAGTAACGCTTGGCTTCTTCTGGAGTATGCATGTCAGGATCACTAACAATCTCTACTAGCGGTGTACCGGCCCGATTAAAATCTACTAAGCTGTAATCACTTCCGATTGGGTGTGAGGATTTACCTGCATCTTCTTCTAAATGTGCATGGTGTACGCCAATTTTCTTAAACTCTCCATTCACTAAAATTTCCACACTGCCAGCCTGTATAATTGGCTCATCCATCTGAGTAATTTGATAACCCTTGGGCGAGTCTGGATAGAAATAGTTCTTACGATCAAAACTTGTATTGGTAGCGATGCGTGCGTTGAGGCCAAAACCGAGTTTTATCGCCAGCTCGACAGCACCTTTATTTATCACTGGTAGGGCACCAGGTAATGCTAAGCAGACCGGGCAAACGTTGATATTGGGCTCTGCCGTCTTACTGTCATTATCACAAGCACAAAACATCTTACTCTTAGTGGCGAGCTGAGTGTGGATTTCTATACCGATAGTTGGTGTATAGATTTTGGCCATTACAAAAGCGTAACTCCCAAGTCTCGTATTCCCTGGCCTAGTACCGCTATGGCTTGCTTAAATTGCTCTGGCACCATGTCGTGCTCAATATCGTGCGCCATTTGATTTCGCAACTTATGCGCACCCCAAATAGCATTGAGATTACTAAAAGCCGTACCACCACTCTTGAGTCTGTCCCCCATAGTTTCGCCTACAAACCCCTTTTGTATCATGACATAATCAAGCAATTTATCTGCTTCTACAAGAGCGCTTTTAAGTCCAGAGGCACCGCCGGCTTGCATTGCTGTAATGTCACGCCATTTACTCTGTACTAGCTCTGTATTGAGACCACCTTGTTGATCAGTAGCACCACTTGCTCTATCTGTCATTTTCTCAGGCTTAAAGTTTCTTTTCTTGCCCGAGTCGCCTGCTCTTTGTTTGAGCAAGTAATAAATAAGACCGGTTATTACAATTACCGCCACAATCATAGAAATATACGTCATGCCAAACACTCCTTTACTTTATTATGCCAATTTGTTTGCGCCTGAAACTCAACTGCCAAAGCCAACACCTGAGCATCTTGACCTAGCTTGCCAACAATCTGTAATCCGATAGGCAACCCTGTCTCACTATCGATTCCCGCCGGAATACTTATGGCTGGCAGACCAGCTAAATTGGCTGACACCGTCAGGATGTCTGTTTTGTACATTTCTATTGGGTCTGACTTGCTACCAAGCTTGAAGGCTGGCTGTAGAGTAGTGGGGGTTACTATAAGATCACAGGTTTCAAAAATAGTATCAAACTGCCGAGCAATAAGAGTCCTGACTTGCATGGCTTTTTTGTAATAGGCATCATAGTATCCGGCAGAAAGCGCATATGTACCAGTCAGTATTCGACGTTTTACTTCTGGGCCTAGAAACTCTGCACGAGTCTTCATGTATGTTTCTCGCAAGTCTTTGGCTTGCCCTGAAGACTCACCATAACGAATACCATCATATCGCTCAAGGTTTGAGCTGATTTCTGAAGGTACTAATACATAGTAGGCAGCTAGAGCCATTTCTCCATCTGGAAGCTCTACATCTACAATTTTGTGGCCTGCTTCTATAAGTACTTTGGTACTACCTTGTAGAGCAGGGTGATTATTATATTCTTGGGCTGTACCAATTCTTAGTTCATCCTCGTCGTTAGCACTCGCGTCGTTTAGCTGCAAACTTATAGTTGTTGAGTCCATCTTGTCCTTACCAGCTATTACTCCTAAGACAATTGCGGTATCTTCTGCACTTCGTGCGATTGGCCCAATACAATCAAAGCTACTGGCCATAGCTGCAACTCCATAGCGGCTTACTAGGCCATATGTTGGCTTCAGTCCACTAACTCCACAATATGCTGCCGGCTGACGAATAGATCCACCTGTATCAGTGCCCAGGCTAAATACACCAAAGTCTGCCGCAACTGCAGCGGCACTACCACCACTACTACCTCCTGGTACATACTCGCTATTCCAGGGGTTGGTTGTTTTTTGGTAGGCTGAATTTTCTGTACTGCCACCATGAGCAAATTCGTCTTGATTAACCTTAGCTATCAAGATTGCTCCGGCCTGATTGAGCTTATTAATAACTGTGGCTGAGTACGGAGCGGTGAAATTATCAAGTATTTTACTAGCAGCTGTTGTGCGTGTTCCTTGAGTTAGAAACATGTCTTTGGCGGTGTATGGAATCCCCTCAAGAATACCTATCTCTTCACCATTTTGAATTTTTTGGTCAACAGCTGCTGCGGCATGTAGAGCACTTTTGTCGCATAAAGTGAGTACAGACATAATGGTTTTGTCGAACTGATTGATTCTATCAAGGTAGTTTTGGGTCAGCTCGACACAGCTGACTTTGCTGGTTTGCAGTAACTCATGTGCTTCACTGATAGATAGATAAGCGAGATCAGCCACTATAAGACCTTTCTCACTTTTACATAGCCATCTTGAGATTGTGGTGTATTGGCGAGTAGCTGGTCACGAGATATTTCACAATCTTTTACTTCATCTTCACGCCATACATCTGTCAACTTTGTTACTTGAGAAGTTGGCTCTACACCGCTGGTATCAACAGCCTGCAAGCTGTCTACAAAAGCAAGGATTGAGCCTACCTCACTCATGACTGTTTCTACCTCACTCGTAGCAAGTTTGATACGAGCAAGCTCAGCTACGTGTGCTATTTCTTCTTTTGAGATTTTTGTCATAGATTACATTATACCAAATAAACTGAGTTTAATTCGAGAGAGATGGGCTTGAAATAGTAGCTGTATTTAATCTTACATATTTGGCCCATACTTTAAGTCGCTTAGATAGCGTAAAGGAGCGCTCCCCCGTGCGCTCCTTTACGCTATCTATTATTAGCAAGGCTGGGTCTTGCAAGCAAGCATAAGAATATATCTTTCCGAAGGTATTCTTACTTCAATTTGTCTAAAAACTCTTTCTCGGTCAGTATAGTCACACCAAAATTTTTGGCTTTATCTAGCTTACTACCTGGGTCGGCTCCTGCAACGACAAACGTAGTACTTTTACTCACTGCACTAGTAACATTTGCCCCTTGGGCCGATACTTTTGCACTTGCCTCTTCTCTACTCATGCTCTCGAGTGTACCGGTGAAAACCCAGGTGGTACCGGTGAACTTACCAGTGTTTTTGGCTGCTTGATTTTGCACTACTACACCTAACGATAGAAGCTCTTGAACAAATTGTTGGTTCGTTTTGTCACCAAGCCAACTTACTACGCTATTACTCACCACTTCACCGATTCCTTCAATATTATCAAATACCTCTGGCTTTGCTTGCAAGAAGTTTTGTAAGCTGCCAAAGTGTGCAGCAATATCGCTGGCAGTCTTGGCGCCCACATGACGAATACCTAGCGCGTATATGAATCTTCCAAGTGTCACTTTGCTATGTGCTTTAATAGACTCGATTAAATTTTGAGCTGAAGTCTCGGCAAAACGTTCTAGCCCTATTAGGTCATCAACTTGCAGCTTGAAGATATCAACTGCAGACACCATCAAGCCCTCTTCCATCAGCTGGGCCAATATTTTCTCGCCCAAACCATCAATATCAAAGGCAGACTTAGAGACAAAATGAATCAGTTGCTGCCACTGCACCTCGCCAAACTGCAAATTTTCGAGACGTGCTACTGCTTCTCCTTCGGGCCTAACTACTCGCACTCCATCAATACTACTTGGCATAATAAATCTTTTTTCTTTGCCGGTACGCAACTTCACTATTGGCTCAATGACCTCAGGAATTATATCTCCAGCCTTATGAATTATCACCGTATCACCAATACGTAGGTCTTTTCGAGCTATCTCGTCTTCGTTATGTAGAGTGGCGCGTCGTACGATACTGCCGGCCACAACTACTGGTGTAAGTACCGCATATGGTGTAACTGCGCCGGTTCGTCCAATACTTACTCTAATGTCTTCTAGTTTTGTAGTGGCTGTCTCTGCGGGGAATTTATAGGCTACTGCCCCGCGCGGAGCTTTGCCGGCCACGCCAAGACTGTCATAATCAGCATTGCTATCAACTGCAAAAACCAGCCCGTCGATATTGTATGGCAAGCTCGCTCGCTTGTCTGACCACTCATCAATAAACCTCTCTATCTGCTTGAGGTTTGTAAAGGCCTTGTCATGTGGATCTACCTTAAATCCAAGCTCACGAGCCATAGTATGTTCATCGGCGTGAGTCCCCATGCCTGGTAAATCCATCTCTATGCCATAAGCAATAAATTCAAGATTGCGACTCGCTGCAACGCTCGGGTCGAGCTGACGAATAGTACCAGCTCCAGCATTACGAGGGTTGGCAAATAATGGCTTACCTTGATGAGTACGCTCAGCATTAATTCTCTCGAATTCTGCTTTTGGAATAATCACCTCACCTCTTATCTCAAAAAAATCATATACTTCTTTTGAAACTTTTTTTGATTCTCGTAAGACAAGTGGCACTGTCTGGATAGTCTTTACTGTATGAGTTACATCTTCGCCCGTAGTACCGTCGCCACGTGTAATGGCCCGCACAAATACACCCTTCTCATACTGTAGTGCCATAGCAAGGCCATCCATCTTGAGCTCAGCATAATATTCAATAGTTTTTTTGCCCAGCAGCTTGTGCATACGAGCCTCCCAAGTCTCAAGCTCAGAAATACTGAATATATCATTAAGCGAAAGCATACGTTTGCGGTGAGTAATACTTGCAAAATCTGCACTTGCTTTGTCACCCACACGTTGGGTTGGTGAGTCTGAAGTGGCTAGACTGGGAAAATCACCCTCTAGGCTCTTCAGCTCTTGCATTAGTGAGTCATAAATAGCATCACTCACTGTTGGTTGATCTAGTACATGGTACTGATATCGATATTCGTTGATTAATACTTTGAGTTTTTGTGCTCTCTTGCTAGTATCTATCTCGTTCATTTTTCAAGTCTTCTTACTATTTGCACACTGTAGCCAATAAACATCGGTAGAATAAATGTCAGCAGTACGCCATTACTAATAGCTAAAGCATAATCATTCTCCCGCATGAATGTAATGAGACCTAGAAGTGACAAGATAGCTCCACTAACCACAATTATTGCTACAATTAGAACCGCCCATGCCAGAGTTAACTTTAGAAAGTATCCTTTAGACACTTGCCAGCTCAATCGAAGTGAATTAATTGCCGATATATCATTTTGCACAACCAGGACTGTAGCAAGTGAAAAGCGAACCATAAAGAATCCACTTATAAGTACGACTAGGAGGCCAAATGTAACAAATGCTAAAGGTATCTGTTCGGCCATACTTAAAACCATTATAAATACACCCATTAGTGCCGGCAGGGTAACAAGTGAAAAGAGTACTGAAGTAGCGAGAAAAGATAAGACTCTGCCGCTCGATTTAGTGTATATTTGGGAAAAACGAAGCTTCATCAAGTCTTTTTCATACAGAAAAGCCCAGGTAAGTGCAACGCTCAAATACATCCCCGCAAGTGTTGAAACAATACTAGCATTGGTAGTGCTATCAATCTGTACGATTCGCAGTATTGACCCAGGAATAGCTACAATAGCACTAAGTAAGACAACACGACCAAATCTAAGCTTCCATATAGTAAGAGTGTCGCCTGCTAGGGTAAAGGGATTGAGAGATACTTTATTGGGTTTGTTCATATTTCATATCTCAATTAAAGCGAATAGATCTATAGCTACAGAACTAGAATTTTACTTCAGGAGCTTTCTTAACTGCTTGTTTTTCACTTTCGGCAACATCATAAAAGTCACGTGATTTAAAGCCCAACATTCCACCTATAAAGTTAGTTGGGAAAACTTGGAGCTTCATGTTGAAATCACGAACATTACCATTGTAGAATCTTCGTGAAGCTTGAATCTTATCTTCAGTATCTGTAAGCTCAGCTTGTAAGCTCAGGAAGTTCTCATTAGCCTTAAGATCAGGGTAGTTTTCACTGACTGCAAATAAGCTTTTGAGTGTACTAGAGAGCATGTTCTCATTCTCGGCTCTTTTACTAAGATCACCCTCTGGGGTGTCCATTACGGCAGCGCGAGCCTTAGTAACGTTTTCAAAAGTGCTTTTTTCGTGTTTGGCATAGCCCTTGACTGTCTCGATAAGATTTGGAATCAAATCGAGTCGACGTTTTTCTTGAACAGTAATATCACTCAAGGCTTCATCAGTACGAACACGGGCTTTTACTAGACCGTTATATGTTACCCATAAGAGTACCAGTACGATCAGAACAACTGCAACTACAATTAATAGAATCATTATTTTTCCTTTATTTAGTACTCTTTATTATACGCTATTTATGCAAGGACTCAATTACTTGGTTGATTTGGTTTGACTAGCATTTATTTCGGTAGACTTGGCAGATTCTAGCTGACGATAAACATATATTTGAGCCATAATTGTGATCGGTATAGTGAAAAGAAGCCCTACACCAAAAGCAAGGAAGCCGGCGATATTGAGAAGCCCTAGCACAATAGCAAATCCAAACAGCCAGCCTTTGTGTCCCTTGGTCATTGTGCCACTAGTCTTGATAGCAGTGATAACATCAAGTTTTTTATCTACCACAAGGGGTAAAGCAAATTGATACTTAATCGCCCATATAATACCCGGAACAATCAGCAGTAAAAGACCACCAAATACAATTAAACCCACCAATATGCTCGCTCCTAAATACCGCCAAAATAAACCTTCAGCTACAAAAAGCTGTTCAAATTGCACCGGCTTATCATCAACCACATTCAGCTGGATACGCGTGAGCCCAATTTGCAGTAGATTTTGCACACCCAAACGTGCTATTAAGACCAATAGGCCAATTAGTGAAAATATTACCACTGTTGAGTCTGGCTTATTGGGTCCTGCAAGAAAGCTGGCAATATTCTCTAGAATACTAAATGCACCTAATATTACACCAGCTACAACTGCACTGCCCATCACAAGGGCATAATTTGCTTTGGTCTTTTGCCAGCCAATAGATATGGCATTAGAAATTGTTAATTCTGGATTGTTCATTATTCTTCTTTCTGTTATGACTATAGTATACATTTAACAGGTGTATAAATACAATTTTCCCAAAGAAAAAAGCCCCAATCGGGGCTATCTTTCTTTGGTGGGCGATGAGGGACTCGAACCCCCGACATCTTCGGTGTAAACGAA
>CAYNHH010000019.1:0-15923 GCA_964397085.1 uncultured Candidatus Saccharibacteria bacterium | reverse complement strand
AGAGCTGACTAAGAAAGAAACCAATATTGCCATTAAGGCAGCCCGCACCCTCGGCTTACCAATTGCTGGCGTAGATATTATCCGCTCTAAGCGTGGCCCGCTCGTACTTGAGGTCAACTCAAGCCCAGGACTTGGTGGTATTGAAGCGCAGACTGGCGAAGATATTGCTGGTGAGATTATCGATTATGTAGTGGCAAAAGCAGCAGGTAAGCGCCGCAAAGATCGCATTGGTGCCTAGCAACAAATATTATCTCAAGGACAAGAAAAAACCTCAGTGTAAAAACTGAGGTTTTTTCTATGGTGGGTCCGGTGAGACTCGAACTCACGACACCCTGCTTAAAAGGCAGGTGCTCTAACCAACTGAGCTACGGACCCATAATAATAACCTTCTCATTTAAGCTTATTTCAGAGTAAAAGTCAATCTGAAAGTGCTCCATGCTTGCATGCGCACACCGCAAGAAACTAAGCTAGTTGCATGCGTAGGGGTACTCAAATAATCAGTGTATCAGCAGGATTTTTGGCCGGTATAATTATGGCCGCTAATTTTTTGATGCCAGTACAACTAGCTTGGTATGTTGCATTAATACTAGTATCGGCACTAAGTCTTGTAAAAGTTAAAAGTAAAATTGGCTATACTATATTTGTTGCTATTGGCTTACTACTTGGAGTTTGGCGGTACAGTTACTACAGTAGCCATTTATTACCTAGTGCATTGCAATTTCAAAATCAAAAAGTAAGTGTAGTAGGTACAATAGACGGCGAAACTCGATGGGACGAGTACCATAACTATGTCTTTTATCTGCGCGACGTAAGAGTAGAAGGCATATCTACCCAAGGACTGCTAAGAGTAAAAACAATTGCTGGTTTTGCCAAAGAAGGTCAGGTAGTAAGAGTAAGTGGTAAGCTCAAAGCTGGTCTAGGTAAGGCAGAGAGTTTGATTAGCTATGCAGACGTAGTTGTTATAAATGCAAATCAACCAGTGATGATTCAAATAAAACAAAACTTTATAAAAGGCCTAGACACCACACTACCCAAAGACACCTCTGCCTTTATGGCTGGCCTACTCATAGGCTCGCGCAGCGCATTACCCAAGCCAATGCAAGATACACTCACACTGCTCGGCTTATCACATATAGTGGCTGTCTCGGGCTACAATCTAACAATTCTGGTAGGGTTTTTACAACGACGTTTTGCCAAAGATTGGCGCTGGGGAGGGCTAATAGGCTCACTTTGGATAATACTTGGATTTGTAATTATCTCTGGTGCAAGCGCTTCAATATTACGGGCAGGTATTATGTGCGCATTGTTTTTGCTGGCAAACTATTATGGCAAGCGCCTCAATCTGCTGGTATGCATGGCTATAGTAGCAGTTGCAATGGTAGCTTTGCAGCCAAGTAGTATACTCAGTGATATAGGTTGGCAACTTTCATTCTTGTCACTTCTTGGCATTACTGTATTATCACCCAAGATTAGTTACATTCTGCCAGGTAAGCCAGTGTTTCTCAATGATATTCTTTCAGTAACTCTAGCGGCCCAGCTAGCTACTGCCGGCCTAGTAGCTTACAAGTTTGGTCAAATTAGTCTCATTGCGCCCATGAGTAATCTCATAGTTATGCCGCTTATTCCTTTTCTCATGTTTCTTGGATTTGCCTCTGCACTCGCTGGAATACTCGTACCCAGTATAGCGTTTATAGCAATTGGCAGACCAATCAATTGGATGCTACTTACGCTTTTCGATCTACTATACTATCTGTCGCATTGGCAGTTTGCGAATATACAACTCAAAGACGTATCGCTTAAGCTAATTGCATTCTATTATGTCGCTGTTAGTTGCGTGCCATTCTATGTTCGTTCAATGCCCAAAACCTTATCAGATTCAAAAGATAATGATACAATTACAGATATAGATCAGTTACCAAATGTAATAGCATTTGAGAATAAACCTTAGGAGAAAAGTATGTCAGGACACAGTAAATGGGCAAGCATAAAGCACAAGAAAGGTGCCACCGATGCCAAGCGCGGCAAAATCTTCACCAAGATGGCAAGCGAAATAACGCTTGCTGCTCGTGAAGGTGCTGACCCAGATATGAATTTTAAGTTGCGTCTAGCTGTACAGAAAGCCAAGGCCAACAACGTGCCAGCTGTCAATATTGAAAGAGCAATTGCAAAGGGTAGTGGTGCCAGTGGCGGTGCGGCTTTAGAAGAGCTTACCTATGAAGGCTATGGTCCAGCGGGTGTAGCTATTATGGCCCGAGCGCTTACTGACAACCGCAACCGTACTGGCCCGGACGTTAGATCTACATTTACCAAGCATGGTGGTAATCTTGGGGCAACTGGCTCAGTAGACTACTTGTTTGAACCCAAAGGTGTCATTGTATGCAAAATTGATGCCAATAAAGATGAGGCAGAACTCTCAGCAATAGATGCTGGCGCAACAGATATTGACGATTCTGGAGATCAGATAGTGATTTATACAAATCCGTCAGATCTTGAAAGCATTAAAGATGCGCTTGGTGACATGGTGGAGTCTGCTGATGTAGAAATGAAAGCATCTCAGACTATTCTGGTAGATGATGAAAAGAAAGCTCAAACTCTACTTAGGCTAATAGACGCCCTTGATGATTTAGATGACGTCATTTCTGTCACATCTAATTATGATATTCCCGATGAAATCTTAAATAAGATGGAATAATGAAAATTCTCGGCATTGATCCCGGTACTGCCACCACTGGTTTTGGAATAGTTTTCAAAGAAAATGGCAGGCTGACGGCAATTGATTATGGCGTAGTATCAACTGCAAAAGAGCTTGATATGTCTAATAGGCTACTGATAATATTTCAAGATATTGAAGAGCTAATAGCAAAGCACAACCCCGATGTAGTTGCCGTTGAGCAGCTATTCTTTGCCCGAAATGTAACAACAGCAATTACTGTTGGCCAAGCTCGCGGAGTAGTATTATTAGCTGCTCAGAAAGCTGACCTCAAACTAGTAGAGTACACACCACTTCAGGTCAAACAGTCTGTGACCGGGTATGGTCAAGCTACTAAGCGCCAAGTGCAGTCTATGGTGCAAAAAATTCTCAAGCTCAATGTCTTGCCCAAGCCAGATGACGCTGCCGATGCATTGGCTATTGCGATCTGTGCGAGTTCACAAACCCACGTAAAGTAACTAGTCAGAGATACATACAACCGTACTTTTGTTATAATACAGATATGATAGCGAAAATAACCGGAACAGTAGAGGAGTTTCTACCAAGAGGAGTCATACTCAATGTGGCTGGCATTGGCTATGAAGTATTTGTGACTTTCGCAGAAAAAGATACTATTGCTGTCGGCGAGGTACTAAGCTTCTATATCGCTGAAAATATTAAAGAAGATGAGCATACACTCTATGGGTTTTTACAGCTCTCAGGTAGAGAGATGTATTATCAACTCACCTCTGTAAGTGGAGTTGGGCCCAAGGCAGCCATGTCTATACTCTCTACTCACAGTAGCGAAGAGGTAGCAACTGCAATCTTACAAGACAATATTTCGTTGTTCTCAGGTGTGAGCGGTATTGGTAAGAAAACTGCCCAAAGAATTATTTTAGATCTAAAGGGCAAGCTTGTGGAAGTTGAAGATAAGGCCCTACATAATGATGAAGACCCAGCGTATCAAGCCCTACTCAGTCTAGGGTATAAAGCCAAGGATGCCACAATGGCCCTAAAAGGCGTATCAACAAATCTCAACGTGCAAGAAAGAGTAAAGCTTGCACTCAAGGGAACAGCAAAATGATAGAGCGAAACAATCAAGAGCTTGACCCTGTCTTGCAAGAAGAAGATGTAGAAGAAAAGGTATTTGAAGACGGTTTGAGACCAGCAAAATTCACTGATTATGTAGGTCAAGAACAGATCAAGAAAGGCTTACAGTTAGCAATTACTGCGGCTACTCAGCGCAGTGAGCCAATAGACCATGTGCTATTGTATGGCCCTCCGGGGCTTGGCAAGACTACGCTTGCCCACGTCATTGCCAATGAAATGGGAAAGACCATTAAGATTACCAGCGGGCCAGCCATAGAACGTGCTGCAGATCTTGCATCACTTCTTACTAATCTTGAGGAAGGTGACATCTTGTTTATTGATGAGATTCATCGCCTGCCTCGTACCGTTGAAGAAATACTGTATCCAGCAATGGAGGACTACGTGATTGATATTATTCTTGGTAAAGGCCCTTCAGCTCAAAGTCTGCGTCTTGACCTACCCAAATTTACACTCATAGGTGCAACCACACGCTTTGGTGCTCTCTCAGGACCTATGCGTGATCGCTTTGGTCTTGTGCATCGTCTAGAATATTATAGTCCAGGCGAGATAGAGCAAATCATTGGCCGCTCCGCTAAAATATTAGACGTTGAGATAGACAATAACGCACTCTCTCAAATGTCACACCGGGCTCGATTAACACCTCGTATCGCCAATCGTCTTATCAAGCGTGTGCGCGATTATGCTCAAGTACATGGAGATGGCAAAGTAAATAAAGATATTTTGTACAATACTCTTGAACTTCTCGATATTGATGAGTATGGGCTAGAGCGTGCAGACAGAAAAGTAATGATGACAATTATTGAGCAATATGGTGGTGGGCCGGTGGGGGTGGCAGCGATAGCTGCCGCTACAGGTGAAGAACGACTCACAATTGAAGATGTGTATGAGCCCTATCTTATTCAGATTGGATTTTTACAACGGTCACATCGTGGACGGGTAGCGACAGAAAAAGCATACACTCATCTTGGTGTGGAGCCGCCAGCTGTAAGTGACCAGAAAAAGCTTTTATAGATATGATATAATAACCCGTAAAGCGAGGAAGAAAAAATGCCACCCAATCAACATCCACCGGTAAATGATTTCACACCACCCCATAATAGTTTTTATCCAGGTCAACCTCAAGACGAGACTACTCAGAGAGTAGTGTTTAAGCATATTATTTCTATTATGCCATTTATGTTTGCAATATTTATTTTATCTGTCGTTGGTATTATAGGTGTGTATTATCTTGGTCTCAATGAAGCCGAGATTAATAAGACAGTTCCAGTTGCATATATCAATCTCGCCGGCTTTATATTGATGATCATCTTGGTATTCTTGTTTGTAGGAGTTCTGTGGATATGGCGACGTAATAAGATAGTTATTACTGACGAACACATAGTAGATATCGATCAGGTAGGGTTATTTAATCGCATTGTATCTACGCTTCGACTTGAAGAAATTCAAGATATCTCTGCAAGCGTAAAGGGGCCAATACAGACTATTTTTCAATATGGCTCAATAGTTATTCAGACCGCAGGTGAAAGAGAAAACTTCTTATTCGACTACGTACCCAACCCCTATGAGCTAGAACATTATGTACTTGAGATTCGTAAAAAGTACTACAGTCCAGATGATCAAGGCGTTAAATCACCTGATAATCATTTACCATTGCCAGGCCAATAGTACCTGCATAAGCTGGATTGAGATGTTTTGGCATGGGCTTGAGTGGGTAAATACTCAAATTCTTCCAGGGGTTAATTACTTGAGTTGGCAGCCCTGTCTTACGAGTAATGTATTCGGCAAAACCCGGTGAGCTTGCGACTCTCCCTGTCAGAACAATTGAAGATACTTGTGGCTTAGTGTCTGAGAATATTTCATTGTACTGGGCAATGCTGAGCACAATTTCACTACAGAAGTAGTCGAGAATTGGCTTGGTAACTCCTCGTACTTTATCGCCAAGATTACACTTGGCGATACCAGTCTTTTTGAGTACTAGGTGAGCCTCTACTGGTACAATATGAAGATCTTGACTCATAGCATTGATCAAATCACGAGATCCTTTTGGGTACGCTTTTTGAAGTTGTGCGTAAGAATCAAATATATAACAACGAGATTGGGTGTAGCCAAAATCAATCACTACAACTGGGCCGTTAGAGCTATAAGCTTGCAGTGACTGATTAAGCCCGTCGACTGAAGCACGTATTGAATGTTTGCGCGCACCAAAGCTACTGAGACTATCAATAACCGCACTATTAAGATGTTTTGAAATACCTGTAAGTGAGAATAGCTCATGGGTGCTATTGTTCTCGCTCATTTCTTCAAAGACCTTTTGAGAATAAAAAGTCTGTTCATCGGTTGATTGAGAAAACTCCATCTGAAGTAATCGATCAATTTGTTTCTTTTGTTCTCGTAATTTTGTTTTGGGCATGCGGATTACTTTTGAATACGTGAGTTGAGCAGGTAGGGCAATCTGTATGGCTTCTGAATTCAGAGTGCCATAACTTGGGTTACTTACTAGGCTGCTAATTGTGCGTTTCAATATGTTTGCATCAAGTACATGGCTACCCGTAAAGAGTTGTGCAGGTGTGTCGATACTACCATATCCAAGTAGTTGAGTGGTGGCATTATTATGACTAAGATTTACTGCTTTGATTGAGCTATTGCCTATATCTAGGCCTATTACTGATTTTGAGTTGTGTGTTCTAAGCTTCATAAGGCATCAGATGATTATTAAGATGTACGCCAAAGAGTATACGAATCAGTTAGTGCTACTTACTTCATATACTTTGGTGGTACCAGATTTTGCATCTTTGTCATTAGAATTCTCGAGATTAGCTTTAAGAATATAGCTATTAGGGGGGTTGCCAGTTGTAGTGTATACGTATAAGGTTTTAGTCTTTGGGTCTGTAGGAAGAGTTTTAATATATGGCGCAGCACCCTGGGTGAGCACCTCTAGAGTAGCAGGATAGCTATTATTGTCATTATAGTAACCTTCAAGGGCATTTTTTATAGTTTGGAGGTCGGCTTTTCGTTGACTGTCTCGGGCTCTTGCTGGTCCAGATATAAGGTTAGGAATAATGAGTATTGCAAGTACTCCAATAATAATTATTACAATTAATAGCTCGAGCAAAGTAAAACCTTGTCTTGCTTTTATACCTCTAAGTAAATCCATCATCCTCCTTATTACACAACTCTAATGTAGCCTTTATTGTAAGCCTGTTATGGTTACTTGGTCAACCCAATCTGGTAACTTAACATAAATTGAGAAAGTATATTAGTTACGCTTTACATTCGGTTTTTAAGAGTAGTACAATGGTGACATTATGAGGGTGAAAGTTCTATTAACAATATTTTTACTGGCCATAGCAGTGGTGCCGGTGCGGGTTTTTGCCTCAGCAAGCGATGTTGTCATATCTGAAATCAGTATGGGTAGTGAAGAGTCTGCGAGCTCAGAGTTTGTTGAGCTGTACAACAACTCAAATGCTTCGATAGATATGAGTGATTGGGGAGTGTATTACAAATCGGCAACTGGCAAGACATGGACAAAACGAGCCAGTATCGCATCAGCAAGTATTTTGGCTCCTCACAGCTTTCATCTAATCAGTACTGAAGCAGGTGCCAGTACTCACTTAACGAGTGGTATGGCCCAAAGTGGTGGTGTAATTCAAATACGAAATTCTACTTCAGGTGTGATAGATCAGGTAGGTTGGGGTAGTGCCGATACGAGCAACGGCATAGCATCAGTTGTCGCTCAAGCCGGTGAAAGTCTCTATAGGCAATATGATCAGAATGCACTTAACATGGTAGATACGGGTGACAATTTCAGTGATTTCTATATTGCTGCCAACTCTACACCAGGAGGCATTCCTGTTGTTGAAACAGAAGAACCACAACCATCTGCTAATTATCCCAAGATTAGTATTAGCGAGCTGTATCCCAATCCCACAGCAGGTCAGTCTGAGAGCAGTGATGAATTTATCGAGCTGTATAATCCAAATAGTTTTGATGTAGACCTTAGTGGTTGGCTATTAAAAGATGCATCTGATAATACATACATTATCAAGGCGAAAACGATTCTAGCTAGCGGTTATATATCAATAATGAGTGACGAGTCACATCTATCACTGAATAACAGTGGTGATGCCATACGCCTTATAAGCCCCTCAAGCCAGCTAATAGATGAGACTGCCGACTATGGAGAATCAATCGAAGGGTTGAGCTGGGCACTTGTTGACGATACCTGGAACTGGACAGTCGCCCCTACACCAAACACAACTAACTCAGCGGTATATGTCATCAATGTTGCTAAAGCTGCTGGTACATCTACTGCCTCCACAAAAAAAGCAGCCGTTAAGAAAGTTTCAACTACTAAGCCAAAGGCAGCAACAGCAAAAAAAATTGCAGGTGCGAAAGTAGCTTCAGCCAACAATGGTAAAACTGGCGTAGATAATGCCTCTAGTCCACAGTCAGCCCTTGCCAATCTTTGGCCATGGTTGCTGATTACACTTGGAATCGGTACCATAGGGTATGGAATATATGAATACAGACCAGAGATCACTACGGCTTACTACAAGCTTAAAAACAAGTTCTCAGCTGGCAACTAAGCTCGCACAACTTATCAAGCCCCCACAACTTATTGAGTTAGTGGGTGATTTGGGTGGTGGAAAAACTACCTTTACCAAAGCTCTTGGCAAAGCGTTAGGAGTAGAAAAAACCATCACAAGCCCAACATTCAATATTCATCGTGGGTATGACTTCGCTGATGGTAGACTAGAACATTTTGACCTATATCGACTTGGCGATGATGAAATTGTGCTCAATGAGCTAGAAGATTGTATGCAAGACCCAGGCACTATTGTAGTTGTTGAGTGGGCTCAGCACTTTACCAAAGCCCTAAGTAATGATTATCTTATGATAGAATTTCACTACATTGATGAGGAGTCGAGAGAAATGGTATTTTCTGCAACTGGCTCAAAAAGCCAAGCTATTATTGAGGCTCTGCGATGATTCTTGCTATACGAAGTGACAGACCAGAGGCAGAAATATTTTTGTTGCACAGTGATGATCAAATTGATAAATACACCTGGCTAGCTCATCGAAAGTTGGCCGATGAGCTTCTACTAAAGATACAACAACTACTTAAAAAGCACTCTCTCGCATTTCAAGACCTAACGGGAATAGTAATATTTACTGGTGAAGGTTCGTTTACTGGCTTACGCATTGGTACGACAGTTGCAAACTCATTGGCCTATTCATTGTCTATACCTATTGTAGAAGCTAGTGGTGACGACTGGCTCAAGCTAGGGCTGAGTCAAGTCAAAGATGCAAAGCTCGGTGAGTATGTCATCCCTAAATATAGCTCAGAGCCAAATATTTCTAAGCCAAAGCCAAAAACTTGATTTAGCCTTTGCAAAAGCGTTAAATAGAAGTAGACCAAATTCCTGATAAATTATTTGTTACTAATGAAAAACTAACTATTAGATTACTTCCAACTGGCAGTTGTATAGTTATATAAAGTGAGGTAAAAATGCCAATTCTAATTTTGATTGTTGCTGTAATAGGTGCAGGTGCACTTGGCTATGGCGGCAGTTTTGTTGTAAATAAGAAAAAAAGTGATAGCGGTAAGGCAGAAGCTGAAAAAATTCTAGAAGAAGCCAAGATTAAATCAAAAGAACAAATTTTAGAAGCTAAAGAATCTGCCCTCAAGATTCAGGCTGATACTAAAGAAGAAGAAAAAATTAGACGATCAAGACTAGATGAGCAAGACAAACGAATACTTGAAAGAGAAAAGCTATTAGATAGTAAGCTAGAAAGTGTAGAGCGTAGAGCAGAAAACCTAAACAACGACGAAAAAGAAATTGAAGCTATCAAGCAAGAATTACGAGATATTCGCTCGCGTCAAGTAGAGAACTTAGAAAAGATTGCCAAACTCAAGAAAAAAGAAGCTGTTGAAAAGCTCATGACAATGACAGAAAAAGACATCAAGGCAGACTTGTATGAATATATAGAGAAGCTCAAACGTGATGCTACAGAAAATGCTGACGAAGATGCTAAAGAAATTATGGCAGCTGCAATGGAGCGAATGGCTACGGGCCAAGCAGTAGAACGAACTGTGACAACTGTTGCTATTCCAAGTGATGAAGTAAAGGGTAAGATTATTGGCAAAGAGGGCCGTAACATCCAGAGTTTTGAAAGACTCACTGGAGTAGATGTGTTAATTGATGAAAGCCCCGGAGTAATTACTCTCTCTGGCTTTGACCCAATCCGTCGTCAAGTTGCTAGGGTAGCAATGGAGCAGCTCGTAAAAGACGGCCGAATTCACCCCGGGCGTATCGAAGAAATCGTAGACAAGGCTCAAAAAGAAATTGATCAAGAAATTAAAAAAGCTGGTGAGCAGGCTGCGAGAGAGGCTAAGGTGCCAGGACTCCCACCAGAAATAAACAGACTCATGGGAATGCTGAAGTTTCGAACCAGCTTTAGTCAAAATGTATTACATCACTCAGTAGAAATGGCACATTTGGGCGCCATGATTGCAGAGGCAATTGGAGCAGATATCAAGGTAGCTCGAACTGCTTCATACCTACATGATCTTGGAAAGGCCGTGAGTCACGAAATAGAAGGCAAACATCACCATATCACCGGTGATATTATGCGCAAAGAAGGTTTTGATGAGGCAACCGTGCATGCCGCCGAAGCTCACCACGATGATATTGAGGCGACTACCGTAGAGGCACTCATAGTTCGCGCAGTCGATGCACTGAGTGCGGGCAGACCAGGTGCTCGAGGAGACAGTGCAGAGAATTTTGGTAAGCGTATGACTGATCTCGAAAATGTTGCAAATAGTTTTGCCGGCGTTACCAAGACTTACGCCATGTCAGCTGGCCGAGAGATAAGGGTATTTGTTACTCCAGAGGAAGTGGATGACTTGAGCGCCATTAAACTAGCTCGTGATATCGCTACCAAAATTGAGGCTACTCTCAAATATCCTGGTACAATCAAGGTAAATATTATTCGTGAGACTCGTGCTGTTGAGTTCGCAAAGTAGTAAAACACAATAACTTAAAAGCAGGAGAAATATGGAAGACAATAAACAAACGAGTGCATCACCAGATGATCAATCGAGTTCAAAAAATGTAGCATCGGGTACTGATACTGTAGGGCAGAATACAGACTTACCTCAGAAGCAGAAAGTAGATGCATCAATAACATCAAATGAAGTGCCTGCTCCCAAGAAAAGTCATACCAAAATGATTGTTCTCATAATTTTGGGGATTCTTACGATATTGATTGCTATTGTTGTTGGTTTTTTTGTCTTTGTATTTAGTGCAGTCAATAACGTTACCTCTGCACCACTTAGCGCCAGTGATAGCTTCATCAAAACCATTCAGAAAAACGATGTGCAGGGCGCATACGCCAAGACCAGCAAGGCATTTCAGGCTGCTGAAGATCAGATCAAGTTCTCTGATTTTGTAAAGCAGTATAATGCAGAGATAAGCTCTACCTATACTGTAGTGATCAATAAGAGTGTTAATTCAAATGAAAATGGTGCTCAAACAGCCACAATAATTTATAATGTGCAAGATAAAGAAAGCGCCAAGAATGAATATATGAGAGTAATTCTAGAGCAAGAAAATGGTACATGGAAAATAAGAAATATAGAATATCAACCAAAACCTTTTGAGGGACAATAGAAAAATGACAAAACGAGAACTAATTGAAGAGCTGGCTGGCAATGCTAACATTACCAAACGTGAAGCCGAGCGGGTGCTCGACAAGCTTTCAATGATTATTATGAGCGAGGTCAAACATGGTCAAAAGGTGAATATCACGGGTTTTGGTACATTTTACCTGGGCAAGCGAGCAGCGAGAGCAGGCATTAATCCAATGACTGGAGAAAAAATAGATATTCCAAAAGTAATGATGCCCAAGTTTCGAGCTGGCTCAAGGTTTAAGGGAATGGTGCGTTAACATTGCGCTCGTAAGTATAAGAGATATAATAGTTTTAGTATGAATACTTACCTAGCAGACGAAAAAGTAGTAGAGCAACTTACGAAGCTACCAAAGGTTCGCTTAACTTTGTTTCGAGATATCGACGTGCCCCAGCAGGGCTTTGTATTACTCAAGCTCACCAAGCGAGTGCGAGCAAGCATCGTTGATGATCTTGATAATGATGAGCTTATTGCATTACTCAACTACCTAGATCCAGATAAGGCCACAGATTTGATACAAGAGCTCAAGCCACATAGGGCCAAAAAAATTACCGCTGAGCTTAGTGACACAATCCGTGAAAAAGTAGAGACGCTACTTAGTTTTAACCCACGTACTGCGGCTGGACTAATGAATCTTGATTATATTGTAGTAAGCCCAAAGACGAGCTTTGCAGATGTATCTGACGACATCAAAGAACACGAAACTCGCACAGGCAAATTCCCAGCAATTCTTGTGGTAGATAATGGCAAGCTTTTAGGCGAATTACCAGGCAATGAGCTAGTGATTCATAGCAGTAGAGAAGTAGTACAAAATCATTACAAGCGAGTACCTTCGGTGCATTTTGACAATGACGAGCGCAAAGTAGTGAATTCTTTTATCACCCACCCACATAACAAAGTTGTGGTATTAGCAGAAGATGAGAGTATTTTAGGGGTAATCCATTCAGATGATTTACTCACCCTTATAGATAAGCGCACAGCTAACGATTTGTATGGCTTTGCAGGTGTAAATAAAGAAGAAGACGCACTTGATGGAGTCGGTTCAAAAGTACGTAATCGCTATCTCTGGCTTATTATAAATCTTGGCACAGCGTTCTTGGCTGCATCTGTAGTAGGTATGTTTGAGGGTACTATTTCCAAGCTCACCTTACTTGCTGTGTATATGCCAATTGTGGCCGGCATGGGTGGTAACGCAGCTACTCAGACTCTAGCCGTTGCGGTGCGAGGCTTGGTAATGAAAGAAATTGATCTTGGCCACAGTATTCACTTTATCTTACGTGAGTTTGGTGCCGGTGTTGTGAATGGCGCCATCAATGGTGCGATTGTTGCTTTGGTAGCGATATTTGTGAATAAGAGCCCCATGCTTGGGTTAGTATTGGCTCTATCTATGATTGGCAATCTTATTATAGCGACAGTGGCCGGCGCAACTATCCCGCTTATTATGAAGCGTCTTGGCAAAGACCCAGCTACATCTGCCACAATATTTATTACCACTTGTACCGATGTAGGTGGCTTCTTTATCTTCTTAGGTCTTGCCCAGATAATGCTTGTTAAATAATGCTATAATTAAAAACATAAATTCCTAGGAGGGAAATGCAAGAGAATAAACAAGACAATCAAGTAGTACACAATAATCAGGTGGAGACCGCGCATCTTGATGCAGCCGAAAAAGACGTTGCGAAGTTTTTAGATTCGTACATAGATAAGAACCCAGAAAAAATGCGTTCGGTGATGAGTGAAAGCTTTCAAGCAACGTATAATTTTGACAAACTCCTAGAGTCAGACCCTCCACAAACCCCCGTATCATTCCGTATTCTCAGGGTGAGCAAAGAAGCGGGTAGCTACAGTGTTACTGCAGAAGTGCTCTCAGAAATTTCCAAGAACGGCAAACAAAAAACTTCTCAATATGTTTACAATCTTGTAGAAAGTCCCGATTCTAAAAAGTTACTTATCAACTCGGAAAAAACCAATAAGTCCAAGCAGCCTTTCTACAAGAAACCACTTTTTTGGGTAATTACATTAATAGCAGTAGTGGCTGTGATTGCCGGTGTAGTTATTTTTAACCAAAACAAAAAGACTACGCAAAATCAACAAGCTATCACGGCTAGTTGGCAAGAAATCACCGCTGAAGCCGATGCAGTGAATGTCTTGGGAGACAAGGCTGCTCAAGACAAAGCCGCCTTTAATGATTATTCAAAAGAACTGCATACTTTTGCCAATCTATTATCGAGCAAAAAATTTGCCGCAGACCAGTTAGTTGCTAGTTCTGCAGACAAGAATGACATCAGCAATTACAAAGGCGCTCTTGCAGGTATGGACGAGTATATTCAAGAAGCAGCAAGTCAAAGTGATAGAATTAATGACTTTAGTTCAGCCGACAATACTAAGCTCACTGACCTTGCATCTGCAGCCCAAAAATCTGTAGACACATTCCAAAATAGTGCAAAATACCTCCAAAATCAGATGCCTCAAAAGATTTATGAGATCGCAAATGTTTTTACAAAAGTAAAAGATCAAATCAATACCTTGGCTGAAAAAGATCAGGCTGCCAAAGATGCAGCTGCAGCTGCGGCCGCTCAAGACACCGCCAATAAAGCAACTGTTACTACTAATGTTACAACATTCCAACAAGGGTATATTGCCGGCAATGCAAGTACAATGCGCCCTGTTATGACCACCGGTTTTCAGGGAGAATACAACTTCAATCAACTCACCCCCGAACAACGTCAGTTTCAGTACCCAAGTAGTTTTAGAATAATTAATGTGACCAAACAGACCGACGGTACTTATAAGGCCCAGGTAAATGTATTGTACAAATATACCGATAACTCCAATCAATACACTCAAGGGTATACATATAGCGTAATATCCTCTGGTGGTAAGTGGCTGATTAATAACGAAGCAGCTGGTAATAGCTTCTAGCATAGATACCTATTGATCAGAGGTAATAAAAAAGTCCAAGTAATCCTTGGACTTTTTTATATGGGGTGAGTGATGGGAATCGAACCCACGACCTTCGGAACCACAACCCGACGCTCTAACCAACTGAGCTACACCCACCTCGTCATCTTGGTGCCCTCGGCTGGACTCGAACCAGCGACCCTCGGTTTAGAAAACCGATGCTCTATCCAGCTGAGCTACGAGGGCATTTCTATTTGTACTTCCTTAGTGTACGCGATCAACTATGCAAAAGCATCTTTTTTGCTTTTACTATTTATGAAAAATTCCTTTTCAAGGCACTAGTGTGTACTCTGAAAAGGAATTTTTCTGGAGCGGGTAGTGGGGATCAAACCCACATCACCTGCTTGGAAGGCAGGAATAATAATCATTATACGATACCCGCCTGACAAATTGATTCAACAATAGAAGTAGAACCAGACTTGCAGGCATTCATTCAATATGAATGCAATATATAAGCATACAAGGTACAGGGGCTCTAAAATAAGAGCCTACAAGTACAATATAATACGGCATTTCAACGCAAAACTCAAGCCCTAACTCGTACTATTTAAGCAAAGTAGGGCACGCATTATTGCTATGCTTAACTATTGCGATCAGATAATAAAAGGTGTTTAATGGTAAATAAGATAAATACTTAAATAGGAGATACTAATTATGAAAAAACTAACTTTAGCCAAGATTGCAGGTGCATCTGCAATGCTAGCGACTCTCGCTCCAGCTGTTGCACATGCGGCTGAGTACGACTACTCAACTACAGATGCTGCTACTTCTACAGCAGGTGCAGGAGTGGCAATTGTATTTATCGTGATATGGCTCTTGGCCATGGCAGTAGGACTATTCTTGTTTGTCTTCTGGATCATTATGATTATTGATGTATTCAAGCGAACCAACTGGAAGCAAGAAAGCGATAAAACACTCTGGATTATCTTGGTAATCATCTTAGGCTACCTTGGTGCGATCATTTACTACTTCGCAGTCAAACGACCACTTGATAGCAAATCACCAGCCCCAGTAGCTTCAGCACCAGTTGAGCCACAAAAATAGATTCTGTCTAAAATATAAGAGCCCTTGTGAAGGGGCTCTTTTATTTTAGAAGAAAATATGTTAGGATATACAGGTTCAAAAGCGCATTTATGCGCCCTTAGCTCAGCTGGATAGAGCGTCTGGCTTCGGACCAGAAGGTCGGGGGTTCGAATCCCTCAGGGCGCACCAGTATTTCTGTTTTACCTTCAGGTAAAATCAGAAATAGTGATGTTATCCTGATGAGAACCCCCGGGTTCGGCAGAGCGAGGCGCGCAGGTAAGTACTAAGCTCGCTTAGATATTTACCGAGCACCAAGCGGAGGTTGCTTAGCAACCATCCCTTCAAGGGCGCACCAGCATTTCAATTTTTTTACGGGTCTGTAGCTCAATTGGTAGAGCAGTTGCCTCTTAAGCAATTGGTTGTGGGTTCAAGTCCCTCCGGACCCACCA
>CAYNHH010000018.1:0-16205 GCA_964397085.1 uncultured Candidatus Saccharibacteria bacterium | reverse complement strand
ACTGCAATACATATTGTTACAATTAGTTTCATTACAGGCTAAACTCCTCAGTATGTATAGATTTCTTTGGTACACCCAAATCGACAAGTTGACCACGCAATGATTTCATCATCGATGGAGGTCCACAAATTAAAAATGCCGTAGAGGTGTTGAATTGTCCGCTGATTTTTTGGATAACATCAGCAGTTAAGTAACCGGATTGATCAGTATAGAATGGTATCAATCGAATATTAGTATATTTTTTGGCATTATTTTGGAGTTCATCTAAGTAGATATCTTCGCCTTTCTTTTGTACCGAATAGTAGAGGTCAATTTTTTGACTCTTGTCTTGAATATTTGAGGACATGGCAAGAAATGGAGTAATCCCAATACCACCAGCTACCCAGATTTGCCTTTGATTGGTTACTACTTGATTTGAGAATGTGCCGTAGGGGCCATCGATAGCTATTGGTGTGCCGACCTTTACTTCATGGAGCATATTTGTGTAGTCACCAAGCTGTCTAATGCTAAAACGTAATATTGCTGGATTTGCGGCCGAACTGATTGTAAATGGGTGACTTTCACCGAGTACACCTGGCAAAGAGAACTTGATAAAAGCGAATTGCCCCGGCATGTAAGCAAATGAGTCTTTTTGGGGTTTGAGACAAAGTTCTATTATGTCGCCTTTTTGTTTAACAGTACTGAGTGTATACGTATATTGCTTGCTAAAATTGCCATGGAATAGTGATCGATAGACGTATACAAGTGCTGCTATAGCAATCAGGCCAACAATATATACCTGCAAGAGCCACAGACTACTAATGTCTGATCCGCCTACAAAGATGGCGTGTATACCGCCCAAGAATACCAAGCTACCCAGCAGACGCATAAGTAGTACAAAGGTCTTCTGTTTTAAATTGAGATATAATGTGGCTAATATGAGGGCTATGAATGTATATAGGGTAAGTTGCCCCAAGACTCTAAATGGCGACTCTATACTTGGCTTTATAAATTCGTAAGCAACAATTGGTGAGCTGAGTAAATACCGAATCGTAATAAGCATTGGGTGGCACAGTAAAAGTATTAGAGCAATAATGCTGATAATATGATGCGCGCGGTACATATTATCGAGCCCCAAGAAGAGCTTATCAAATATTTTAAGTCTTGCACTTAGTATTACGCTCCAGGCAAATAGTGCAAGACCCGCAAGACCCGCAAGTTTGCCAAGATTTTCGACGATAAGCTTGGTGGTGCTCCAGTCTGTTTGTTGAGTAAATAGCCATAGGGAAATTGGTATGATGCCAACTAGAATTGTTACTAGCCAGCCAAGATTGGTAAATCGATTTCGCATGATTGTTTACATTATATCAAACTAGAGCTGAGAATTGCCTGAAAGTATTTCTCATAATTGCAAAAGAAAAAGACCAGCGTATGCTGATCTGTTTCTTTTGGTGGAGATACAGGGACTCGAACCCTGGACCCCCTGCTTGCAAAGCAGGTGCTCTAGCCAACTGAGCTATATCCCCAAATTATGGTGTGTGCGGAGTTCGATACTGATACAGTGTGTTCTTGCTTGTTGAGCACAGGGGTGCTGCACGTTTGTCCAACTGAGCTCTATCCCCAAAGTATTCAAGAAATTTTTTTGGTGGGCTTGGGAGGACTTGAACCACCGACCTCGTCATTATCAGTGACGCGCTCTAACCAGCTGAGCTACAAGCCCGAAAATTTATTTGCAAAAATACTAGACCATTGTAGCTTAAAACATAGAAATTTTCAAGGTTAGGTACTATACTAGTAGCATGACTATTTTACTCGGTTTAGGATTTTTGGTAGTTGGTGTGCTGCTTGTAGTGTTCGCACAACAAGTTTGGAATTTTACCGGCGCGATTGATTTTGTAGAAAGCAAATTTCCCGGAAATACAAAGGCTTTCATTCAGCTGACTGGGGTTATTCTTATTCTTTTAGGTATACTGTTTATTACCGGGCTCGGTGAGAACCTAACTGGCCCAATTGGCGAGACTCTCGGTAAGGCTTTTGGTAGGTAATACTCACCAATAAAAAACCCTGAATTGCTTCAGGGTACTTCACTTGAATTAGTGCATCGTGACGTGCTTTATGCATACCTTTCTATTGCGTCTGCCTACAAACATACAGAACTGTCTTGGGATGACATCATCTATCACGATGATGCCACAAGTGCCATCGCTATAGCCAAGATCGAAATCTTTGCTTACGCCGCACCAGAGGTTGAAAAGACTGCAAGCCTCCGATGAATTGTTGGCCAGGATGGGTGTGACTACACCCCTGCAGAGAATGTGGTGGAACCTATCTCCCTTCTCGAGACGGTTTGTGATCTGATCTGTCAGCGAAAAGCTCTTGGTTTCTCGGCTTCGCCTCGACATTCTAGGTACTCCCTTACTTTTTAAAACCAGTGATAGATGCTCTCCTAGCACCCGGGTCTCAAAAAGTCCTCCTCTTAACACACTAGTAGGGATGGCTATATTGTATAGATTGTTAGTCAGGAATGTCAATCTAGTCAAAGTACAAACATGGTAAAATATACATATGACTAATGACTACCTTTATTCATCACCTAGTAATTCACAGTACGAATCTGCTAATACTGCCATTGTAATACTGCCAGATATTTTTGGGTTGACTGAGTATGCCAAAGCAACCTGTGAAGAATTCAGTAAGCAATTTCGACTATCGGTGTATATGTATGAATATTTTTATTCGCTCAATTCGCAAGCCAATGTCTTTGCGCCTGAGGCTATGGATGAAGCAGTAGAGATGATGGACAGGATGAAGGGTGAAGATTTTGTGTTGCCGTTCGTGGATGTTTTGCAAACTATTCAGACAGAGAATTCTAACATTACCGAGTTCACGGTCGTTGGCTTTTGTTTTGGTGGCAGGTTGGCATATTTGAGCGGGATAGATAATCGAGTCAAAAAAATCATCTCGTTTTATGGTGCTGGTGCTCACCAGCCAGATTTTTATAACTCAAAGACTCCAATTGAAGCATTGAGCGGGGCTCGTAAAATGGATTCCTCACTGCAAGTAATGTCATTCTATGGCACGCAAGATGCATCGATTCCATTGGTTGATCGCGAGAAGACGAGCGAAGCTTTGGCTGCTGCGCATATTCATTATCAAGCTGATGATGTTGATGCTGGTCATGCATATTTTCAGCAGGGTCGCCCTAATTACAATCAAGAAGCTGCACATCAGTCTCAAATTGTCCTTTCAGAATTTTTGAAGTAATCAATCGAAAAAAAGTACTTATGTTTACTAGGTGAATCGATTTTAGAATGATACAATATTTGTAGTTAAAGTATAAGCGCAATGCGTAGTGTGATGGATATTTATGACTCGAATAAATCGGTTTAGTTATTTTAGTAAAATTCTTGTAGTCTTTTTTGTATTGGTTTTTATTCCAGCCCAAGCACTTGCTGCCACAGGTGTCTCTCAAGGCTATAAAGTACAGGGCACACTTTCTAATGGTATGACAGTTTCGCTTCTTGGAAGTACCCTGTCAGCGGCTACACCAGAGAACCAAGATCATCTCTATGGCGTTGTGGTGAAAAAAGAAGATGCTGCAGTGAGTGTCTCTACTGAGTCTGATCAAGCACAGGTCATCACTAGTGGCTCAACAAGTGCTTTTGTGAGTGATATCAATGGCAACATTAAAGCCGGTGATCACTTAACTATCTCACCAATAGCAGGGGTACTTATGAAGGCAGTGGAGGCGGGTAAGGTAATTGGAGTAGCACAACAAGACTTCAGTGCAAGTAACTCTGGAGTGCAAAGCAAGACTATTACTGCCAAAGATGGTGCTGTCAAACAAGTAGCAGTAGGTGGGGTATCGATATCGGTAGCGGTATCAGACTATCAGCCTAAGGCTACTGAAGTTCCAGCAATACTCTTGCCAGTACAGAATGTGTTTTCTGGTGCTGCTGGTCATGATGTTTCTACTATTCGCACAATTATTGCACTAGTAATATTTCTCATAGCCTTGATTGTTTCGATGATTATTCTTTACTCTGGTGTATCGTCGGCTATTCGTTCTATTGGCCGCAATCCACTGGCAAAGAGTGAAATATTCATGGGGCTATTGCAGGTAGTAGGAATAATCTTGATAATACTGGTAGCGACGTTTGGCATAATGGTGGTAATAATTAAAGGATAATAATATGACAATAGTAATTTTTATTTTGGTGGCTTCTGCAGTAATACTCTTGGTGCTAATTTGTATATTGGTGGCACAACATTTTTATGAAAGTACACAAAAGAAATCTCAGAAGAATAGCCAACAAGATACGGCAAGTTTGAGTCGCCAAGCTAAAGCTGAAGCACAAGAACGGTTTTCAGCAACTCTCACAAAAGAAACGCTAGCTCTAGAAAAAAGTTTGCAAGCTCAATCCCAAGACATACAGTCTGCCTTTACCAAACAACTTAATGATATGACCACGAATCAACTTAAGGCATACGATCAAGCCCTGGCGACCGTTTTGCAAAAAACCCTTGAGCAGCTGCAAGGCGTAACGCAAAAAGGTGAACAGCAACGTAAGGTAGCAGAGCAGGCTCTTGAAGCTGAAGCTGCTAAATCAAAGAAAGCTGCTCAAGAAGTTGTCGATAAAAAAGTGGCAGAAATACTGGTGAGCTACTTGGCAGAAGTAGCGGGTGATTTGGACTACCAACAGCAAAAAGATTATCTATTCAAATCTTTAGAAGCCAATAAAGATGCAATAAAAAAGGATATTGAGCGCAGTGTATAAATTACCCCCCACTATCTACACGAAGAGTCAGCTGAGACAGCTACAGACAGAACTCAATCAGTTGAGTAGCTTGCGCACAGCAAAGAATATTGTACTCAGTGCCAACTTGCAGGATCTAGCAACACACAATGGTTTGAAAGATCTTAATACTGCACTAGTAAAAAAGTTGCTGACTTTTGTAGAGTCGACTTTACAAAAAGCACCAGAGATATCTTTGAGCTTGGCGAGTCTTCCAAATGTTGAAGAGCGAAGTGAGTTGGTGAGTTGGCTAAGAGGCAAATTTAATGCCCAACTGATGATACATATTATTATCCAGCCTGAGCTGCTAGCGGGCTGTATGCTGCGTACTGATAGTAATGTATACGATTGGTCGCTAAGGACTGCACTAGAAAGTAACCAAGAGAAGTTGGTAGCGAGGTTGGCTCATGTTTGAAAACAAAACTTTTACCAAGCTAGTCAACGGTGGTCAACCCACTGCTGAGGTGATTGCTCTAAATGATTTTGTCGTAAGTACTTCGTTACTTCCAGATGCCAATGTCTATTCGGTAGTGTTATTTGCTGGCGGAGCACAAGGTGTGGTCTGGCAAATGTATAGTGACCATCTAGATATATTACTTCTCAACGACACACCGATATATGCCAATGAGCTGGCAATACTATTGCAGGATGAGCTACGTATTGGGGTAGGCAAGCAATTATTAGGGCGTGTTATTAATCCGCTTGGTAAGCCCCTAGACGGTAAAGGATTTGTACCCACTACGTCTGAGGCACCTTACTTTCGTACTGCCCCAGGATTTAGTGAGAGAGCAATGGTAGAAGATCCTCTAGAGAGCGGAGTGACACTTGTAGATGTACTGTTACCACTTGTAAAGGGCCAGCGTATGGCGGTAATGGGAGACTCCAAAAGTGGTAAAACGAGCTTTTTAGTGCAAGCTGCAATCAATCAAGCTCGTGCTGGTCAAACTGTAGTATATGTATTGGTAGCCAAGTCTCGCAATGAGCTCACACGGTTGGTTGAGCAATTTACGGCTGCAAAAGTCATGAATAAGATTGTATTAGTAGTGAGTGATACTATGGAGCCATTGCCGGTAGGATTTTTGGCGCCATTTGCGGGCTGTGCTATTGCTGAGTATTTCTGGCAGAACAAGCAAGATTCAGTAGTGATCTACGACGATTTTTCCAATCATGCCAAAATTTATCGTGAGATGGCCTTACTACTCGATGAAAATGTTGGTCGTGAAGCTTACCCTGGTGATATGTTTCATGTTCACTCAGCTTTGCTAGAGAGAGCAGGTAGGCTTGCGGCTACCAACTCCACTCTTACCGCATTTGTTGCCGGCAGTACGCCTAATAATGATTTGACTGGCTATGAGTCGACCAGTCTTATCTCGATGAGTGATGGCCAAATAGTATTTGATCTGAATGCTCAACATGAAGGGATACGACCTGCGATTAATATTGAGTTGTCCGTAAGTCGCGTAGGCGGAAGAAGTAATAATATTATTGGTCAACAGATTGCTACCAATTTACTTCGTGAGCTGGGCAGATACAAAACTGCGCAAGATTATACGCGTTTTGCTGATCAAACCAGTGAAGTGAGTCGGCTGGAGATTTCATTGGGTGAGAAAATCTACGAAGCTTTGCATCAAGAAAACGATGAGTTCTATACTTTTACTCAACAAAGACTTTTGGTAGAAGCAGTACTTCGCTCTGAACAGCCTGAGTCTTTGGATGTAAATGTGCTCAAAAAACATGTCAAAAAAGTCACCTCTGAAAAGCCCATGAGTAATGATCAATTGTCTACAATGGCTGGCAAGCTCATGAAAGTAAGCACAGGGTCTGCTAAATGAAAAAATCTACTCAAGTACTTCAGCGCTACGAAGATGTTATTACTGTAGAGACCATCTCTCATATTTTAGAGAGTGTGGCAACTATTCGTATTAGACAGATCAAAGATCAGGTAATTGCGTCGCGAGAATTTTTTCAGCGTCTGTGGGGTATATATAGCCAACTGCGTGTTACTGATAAAGATGCGGATTTACTAGAAAATGCTAGCAACAAGATAGATAGGGCGGCAGTCATACTTATTACGGCCAACACAGGCTTAACTGGCGAAATTGATTCACGACTCGTCAATACTGTATTGCCACAAATAAAATCTCAGGATGTGGATGTCTTTGTAGTAGGCTTGCACGGCGAGAGTTTACTCAAACAACAAGGTATTTCACCCAAGCAAGCCTTTGCCTTACCAGATATCACTACTACTATTGATGTTACGGCGATTGTAGATGCTATCTCACAGTACAAAGAACCAATCGTGTACTATCAGAGCTTTGAGTCACTGTCATCCCAAAAAGTAGTATTTTTTTCATTAGTAGAGACTGTGCAAAGACTAACTGAAAAAGAACGTGAGGTGCACTCAGACCAGGTTATTTACCCAGATGAATGTTTGTTTGAGCCGTCTATTGGTAATGTAGTAGAGTATCTTGAGACCATGATGATAGGTGCTACTCTTACTGAGGTGATACTTGAGTCGAGCTTGGCTCAGCTAGCGAGTAGATTTAATTCTATGAATGCAGCTGGCACTCGGGCAGAAAACATGACTCATGAGCTGTATCGTCGCTATGTACAATTGCATCGCTATGAAAGCGACGAGTCAAATAGACGTTATCATCACAGAAGAAAGGCACACGCATGAATCGTACACAAGCAATCGTGAGAAGTGTTCATGGCTTGGTAGTTCGCGCTCAGTTTGAGGGTGGACAGCCAACCACGGGGCAAATATTTACATTAGAAGGTCAAGACACAACCAAATTTCAAACTATTGGTATTGAAGGCAGTGATACTTTGATTACGCTCAATTTGAGTGATGTCAATGTCAAGCAAGGCCAGAAGCTTATTTCTACCGGCAAGGGTATTGAGCTACCAGTTGGTAGTAATGTTCTGGGGAGAGTATTCAATTGCTTTGGCGAGACTATAGATAACGGCCCAGCTTTAAAAGACGTGACTTATGTACCGGTTAGTGATGATAAAAGTATGCAGCTCAAACCACATGATGATTTGGCACTAATTGAAACTGGTGTAAAAGTAATTGACTTCTTTGCCCCGTTTGTTCGCGGACGAAAGATAGGGATTATTGGCGGTGCAGGTGTAGGTAAGACAGTACTTACAACTGAGCTTATGCATAATGTAGCGAGGTCCAACAAAGAGCTCTCAATGTTTGTGGGCATAGGCGAACGTATTCGTGAAGCATATGAATTGCACAATACTCTGGCTGAGGCTAAGTTGCTGCAAAATACTATTATGTACATAGGCCAAATGAACGAATCTGCAGCACTGAGATTTATGGTGGGTAGAAGTGCAGCGACTGTTGCGCGTTACATGCGCGACAATACCAAAAAAGACGTATTGCTGTTTGTAGATAATGTCTACAGATACTTGCAGGCAGGCAATGAGCTTTCGACAATGCTTGAGGCAGCTAGTTCAGAAGGTGGCTATCAGCCAACCTTATTCTCAGAGTTGAGTAGATTTGAGCAAAACCTGAGTACTTCAGAAAATGGCGCTATTACTACTGTGCAGTCTATTTATGTACCGGCTGATGATATGAGTGACCCAGCGGTGGTAGAGGTAAATAAGCAACTAGATAGCGTGATTGTGTTGAGCCGTGATGTGATGGAGCAGGGAATAATGCCAGCAGTAGATCTACTCGCTACTAGCTCGTCACTACTTACTCGCGAAGTGGTGGGTGAAACTCACGCAGCGCTGGTGCCGCAAGTACAAGCAATCTTGCAAAAATATAAATCTTTACAAGGCATCGTGGCAATTATTGGCCAAAATGAGCTTTCGCTAGAAGATCAAAATAATTATCGTACTGCTCAACAGCTGATCAATTACTTTGCACAGCCTCTTTCTGTGATGGAAAAACGATCTGGCATTAAAGGTGAGTATGTAGATCGCGCAACAATGCTCAAAAATGTAGACAATATTGTTAATGGAAGAATTGTTAACAAGCTAGTATGAAGCTCAAGACCACCTTTCCAGTAACCATATACTCTCCTTTTCACACCTACTTTCAGGGTCAGGCTCTAGCTGTGAGTGCCGAGAATGCGAGTGGGGCATTTGATATCTTGGCTAGGCACGAAGACTTTTTAAGTATACTATCACCTTGCACTGTAGTGGTACGTACAGAAAAAGGTGAAGAGAAGATTCCTCTTACTCGAGGAATATTACAAGTAAATGATAGTGCAGTTTGGTTATTTGCCAACGTGTAAATTTTGAACTTATTTTAACCACCCATTTATATAGCTCAGATCTGTTGTCTTAGTGTGCAATAAGCATTACAATTATAGTAAGGCTAATGCCGTCTATTGTAATACAAAAAATGAAAAATGCTTTCTATGAATGAGCCCAAGCGTCCACAATCATCGCAATCTTTAAATACTCCTCAAGGTGGTGATTTGGGTACTTCTAAGACTATTCAGTCAGAGCTACTCTCTAACCAAATGGCTCAAGAAAGAGTACTGGGGGATAAGAGTTTTTCTCAGTCCTCTAGAAGCCCAGCTCCTGCTCTGAGACAAAAGCCTAAGAGTAATCTATTGCTTCGTACCTTAGTAGGTGGTGGCTTGTTATTTCTTGCCGGAGTGGCAATCTATTTTGGCTTATTGGCCTACCGTAAAAATATCGATAAAAACCGTACTAGTGGTCTCTCCAATCAATTTGGTACCACCAGCTTTGACCTCAGCAATCTCAGCCCCAATGGTCTGGCTGGTGAATCTGGCCTAGTAGTCATCAATGGTAATACCACTGTCAATGGTGGTATTACCGCCAACTCGTATAGTGGTAGTGGTGCTGACTTAAGTAATGTGAATGCCAGCTTGCTCAATTCACGACCGGCTAGCTTTTATCAAGACGCCAATAATCTCACTTCTGGCACCCTTAGTGATGCTCGCTTGAGTGGCAATGTCGCACTTCTCAATGTCAGCCAAGCTTTTACGGGTGACAATACCTTTAGTGGTAATAGTAGCTTTGTGAAATTAATGGTGAGTGGCACAACCACACTCAATGGTACAGTTGTGATTAATAATAGCCTTACTACAAGTGGTGATACTACCGTTGGTGGTACTCTTGGTGTAAATGGCCTAGTCTACTCTTGGCCTGGAGTACAGGCTAATGGCATACTGGCCAATGATGGGGCTGGCAACTTGGCCTGGCAAGCAGTTGGCGCCTGTGCTAGCTGTATTACAGATGGTGGTAATGCCTTTGGCTCGAGCATTAGTATTGGTACTAATGATGCCAATACCCTGAGCTTCCGTACAAATGGTGTCAATCACCTTACGGTTGATACAGCTGGTTTGGTTGGTATAGGTAACTCTACCCCAGCTTATGCACTTGATGTGAATGGTGATGTTAATCTAGCTACTGGTAATATATTTCGAATTGGCGGTACGGCGATTTGTACCAGTGGTGGGTGTGCCGCGCAGTCTGGTAGTGGGAGTTATATACAAAACAGCGCTAGCTTACAGACTGGTGCTAATTTCAACTTTGAGGTTGCATCAATAAGTAGTGTTGGCGGGGCTATCCGGGGTGCTGTTGGACAGACTGCCAATTTGCAAGAGTGGCAGGATAGTAACGGCATTGCTCTTACCTATGTTGCGGCTAATGGTAATTTAAATGTTCCTCAAAGATTTGATAACAACCCCGAGATCACCTTTGGTGGCAATTCTAACGTTGGGCTTGGGTATAATGCCGTATCTGCAATACTAAGTATTAACACACCGGCTATACAAGGAGGCACCGGCTCAGTTGTAATCAGCGACAATCGGTTATATCTAAATAGTGGCTTATCAAGCTACATTGAAGGAACGACTGCAACATTTACAACTTTTCACGGTGCTCTTTATGCCGACACTACTCTTAAGGTTAGTTCGAGCGGCTCTTTAGGAACAGTTGAGAAGTTTCGAGTAAACACTCCAACAACCGTAGATAATTTGGCAAACGTGATGTTTAGTACTAGTGCAATCACCAGTAAGGGGCTAGTGATTCAGAGTGTGGCTGGTCAAACTGCCAACCTGCAAGAATGGCAAGCGAGTGATGCACAAGTGCTTGCGAAGATTGGTTCTACAGGCAATCTTACTATTGGTACCAATACAAGTGCTAGCGCAAATACAAACGGTACCTTAATACTCCAGGGTTATTATTCTGGCGGTTCTACGGCAACCTCACTGACTTTTACAGGCGGTGGTTCTGACGCACTTATTAGAAACTCAGGAACTAACTCAATTCAGATCAAGCCTACATTGTTTTTTATGGTAATAAATAGCTTTGATTCTAACTCACCATTTACAGTAAATGCTCGATCTGGCGCACAAACTTATCAAACTAAAGTTGCTATACAAAATGCAGGAACTACTGGCTTGGTAGTTAACGGTGCAACCTCTCAGACGGCAAGTCTGCAAGAATGGCAATCTTCGACTGGTGCAGTTCTGGGCAAGGTTACTGCAGCTGGCTCATTACAATTTAGCGCTACGGGCAGCAACCCGTCTATTTATGGGAACAGCACCTCAGATAATGGTATCGAAGGTCATAGCTCATCAAACTTAGCCAGCAAGGCATCAATAGTTGCTCAGCCATTAGCTGCCGATTCACGCGGTCTTATTGTGAAGGGCTTTACTTCTCAAACTGCTAATCTCCAGGAGTGGCAGGATAGTACAGGCGCAGTGTTAAGTAATATTACCTCTGGTGGTGCCTTGAGTTTTGGTACTGCTCCCGCCTCTGCAGGGAATATACGCTTGCCAAATGCAACAAGTATTTCATGGAGAAATGCGGCAAACACTGGGGATAAATCGATCAAATTAAGCTCAGTAAATGTTACGGATGCACTTGATTTACCTGGCTCTGTGGTGGTTGGCGGCTCGGATGCTACAGGTGGTACTGTGTATTTCTTTAATGCCACTACAGGTATTGGCCGTACAGGTAACTCTGGCTTGAAGCTATTCACTGGCAACGGCACTACCGGCCTAGAAGTTCTCAATAACTCAAAAAACAATGCTGTAGGTATAGGTGCTGCTAGTGATTTTACGAATGGCACCGTTGAAAAATTTAGAGTTAATAGCCCAACAACCGTTGATAATGCGGCTAATATAATTTTTGCGACCACTGCAACTTCAAGTAAAGGGTTGGTTATCCAGGGTATAGTCAATCAGTCTGCTAACTTGCAGGAGTGGCAAAGTAGTACTGGTACAGCACTTGCTTATATTAACGCAACAGGAGATCGTTTTGGGCTTGCTTTAGCAGCTGGAAAGAGTTTTCGTCCAATCTTGGCTGATGATACGGTAAACAATATATTTGATCTCGACTATAATGGTCAAATTAATGTTGACAGTAGTGTGTCTGGTTCGATTATTCGACAGGGGCAAAACGGAGTTCATATCTTTACGCATCCTGCTGGTAGCAGTACGTTGACCGATCGTCTAACTGTGTCAGCTGACGGCGCTATTCAGCAAAGAGGTTATGTCGCGATTCAAAATACTACTTCATCTGGGCAGGCTAATTTAGCATTACAAATAGCAGATGATGCCGGAAATAACCAGATGTTGCGTGTACAGTCTTACACCTTTGGTGTAGGTAAGTTCGGTAATGGCGTGACGTCCTCACCAGGAACGCTAACGGTATATGGGTCAGACACAACCACACCAACCGTTATTGCTCGGGCAATAGCTAGTCAAACTTCTAACTTGCAGGAGTGGCAAGACAGTAGTGGAGCGGTGATAGCCAAGGTAGACTCTCTAGGACGGGCAACTTTTGGTTCGTCTAGTACTGGTCTTTCGGGTGTTACTGCTACTGGTACGTATGCTGGGTTGAGCGCAGCATCTTATGGGGGTACAGCGATTTATGCAAATGCACAATCCACGGCCACGGTAGGGCTGAAGGTGCAATCTGCCTCAGTCTTATACACAGGCGATCTGCAGCGATGGGATCCGGGTGGTGTCACTGCCTCATCAGTAACGAATAGTGGGTTCTTTAAGATCGGGGCGACTGGTACCTTAGGTACAGTTGAAAAGCTAAGAATATCAGACCCAACTACGGCTGATAACTCTGCAAACGTGATGATCGCTGCCTCTGCTAGCACTAGTAAAGGCCTAGTTATTCAAGCTGCTGCCGGCCAATCGGCTAATTTGCAAGAATGGCAGAACAGCACCGGCCTTGCTCTTACGTCTATTCAATCTTCTGGTTCGCTTTACTCACCAACTGCCCCTATCAAACTTGGCTTTAATGTTGCTCTTCAGGCAGAATACTCGGCTGGTGGCGGTTTTGTGAACTTGGCATATAGAGGCTCTGGAAACGACATATACTTAGGAGATATTACTAATGGCACAACAAAAGTTCAGGCTTCTACCTATGTTCATCTCAACACTGGCGGCGGGAGTACAGGCTTCTATTCTGGAATAGTTTATCCAATATCTGGTAGCGGTTATCTTGGTAACGGTTTCTCTAGTCCATGGAAGGCACTATACTTACAGTCGATCAATACAACCTCAACACCGTTATTTATTAGGGCAAATGCATCTCAAACTGCCAATCTCTCTGAATGGCAGGATAGTACCGGTGTAGTAAAGTCACTCGTTGATTCGTCTGGTCGAATTGTTGTGGGTAGCTCGATGAATAGTATACCTGCTGCAATTGGTATAAATAACTACACAACAACGTCAAACGATCTTGTTATTCAGCACGGGGACTCTTTCGGAGGGATTGTAATGGTAAATTATGGTACCCCAGGCAGTAATTTTGGAGGAAAGCTTACACTTGGGCATGCGGATGGTACTTTTGCTTCACCTACTCAGCCAGGAAGTGGTCGTATAGTTGGTACTGTTAATTTTAATGCCTGGGAAACTGGTAGTAGTTTTCAGAATGTTGCAAGCATTCAGGCTGCAGTAGATACAGCCTCTGGTACTGGCGACTGGCCGGGTAGATTAGTGTTTAATACAACTCCAGATGGTTCTACTACGCCTGCAGAGCGAATGCGAATTGATAATGCCGGCAATATCTACATTGGAAATGGCGCAACGAGTGCAACACCAACAAGTGGTATTTTGGGTGCTACTGGTGGTGCAGGTACTAATATAGCAGGTGCTAATCTTACATTAGCAGGAGGCCGTGGAACAGGTACTGGTGTTGGTGGCAACATTGTCTTTCAGTATGCAGCCGCGGGTGTATCTGGTGCGGCAGCCAATACTCTTACGGCTGCATGTACTATATCAGGCACTAACGGTTCATTGAGTTGTCCCGGCGCGGGTGTTAACAGTCAGCGGTTTGGCTCTGGTTCTACAGCCGCAGCCAATACCAGTGTTGCAGTTGGATACCAATCTCAGGCTTTTGCCGGAGCTAATTCTGTTGCTATCGGTGCAAATTCATCTGTATACACCACTGGCGGCGGCGGAATTGCTATTGGTGGTAGTTCTATTGCTGGTTGTTTATTTGGTTGTGCTGGTAACTCAGATGCAATTAGTATTGGTAATGGTTCACAGGCCGGTGGTAATTACTCGATAATTATTGGTAATAGCACACTAAGTTATACATATAATGGCGTAATAGCTTTAGGCACAGCCATCACTCCAACCGCTGCAAACCAGTTAGTAATCGGCTCGAGCACATCTTCCATTACGAATGGATATATTGGTAATGGTGTAACCAATGCTGCTCCAGCAGGATTTTCTTTAAACGCCACAGGTGGTTTGGGCAGTAATATAGCGGGTGCTAATTTAACATTTGCTGGTGGTATAAGTACTGGTAGTGCAAATGGAGGTGCTTTGAATTTTCAGACCAGTAAAGCAAGTGGTTCAAGCTCTTCCGCAAATAGCCTTTCTACCGTATTTAGCTTGAGTGGTGGGCTTGGAGCAGCTACCTTCCAGAACACTGCTAATGGTACTGGAGCGTTTATTATTACCGATTCTGCAGCAACTAACAATGTAGTAAATGTTGATACCACTAATGATAGAGTAGCCATTGGTGCCGGCACTGCTAACCCCACAGTTACACTCGATGTTCTTTCGGCGGGTGCCGACGGTTCAACTGTTGCTCAGTTTAAAAACGCTGGGGCAACTAGTTGTACAGTACAGCCTGGTGGCACGGGCTTTGCGTGTAGCTCTGATGCTCGACTTAAAACCAATGTGCTAACGCTGAGCGACGCGAGTGACGTAGTAAACAAATTAAGAGGCGTAAGCTTTAATTGGATAACCAATCCAAATGGTCAAGGTCAATCTGGATTTATTGCTCAAGAGCTCGAGCAACTTATCCCTAATGCGGTCTCAACTGACAGTAATGGTTACAAGGTAGCAAATTACTCAGCTATTATTCCGTACCTCGTTGAAGCCCTCAAACAACAACAAACAGATATTACTGCTCTTAAAGCAGGTCAGACTCCACAAGGCGGAACATCCGTAGATGTGCTAAAAATACTCGCCGATGCAAAAGTGGTAAGTCTGAGTGGTGATCTTACTGTAGGGGGAAATGTAGCAGTGAAGGGCAGACTAGAAACAAGTAACGCTAACTCTGGAGTTGTAATTATTCCTGCTGGCCAAACAACTATTCACGTGACTTATCCACAGGTATTTAGTATTGCTCCACGGCCATCACTTACACCAAAAGGTGTCGTTAAAACGTACTTTGGTGTGACCAATGAGACCAAAACTGGCTTCGATATTGAGCTCTCAGACCCACTCACCACCGACGCACAATTTAATTGGCAAGCGCTCTAATATATTTGTTTCAAAAATACTCATAAAAAGGTTGTGGTTACTCCTTAAAAGCATTACAATTATAGAAGTAAAGTTTTTGTTTAAAAAAGTGAGTTTGTGGCAACAAATAGTCCTATTCCCAACCCAAAAAGTTCGGGTTCCGATACCTTTTCGAGTCGTTTGGCCCAAGAGAATGTGCTCAACGAGGGGAGTTTTGGTGCGCCTAAAGCACCGGTTGCTGGTGCTGAAGCTGCAACTGCTACTCATGCACGTCGACGATTTAAATTGCGGTTATGGCACTATTTGCTTGCTGCTGGTGTAATAGTTTTGTTACTATTGTTAATCTTTTGGTTATACCGGGCTCTAAGCAAAGAAAATAAATCCGCGTCAACTACTGGTGACTATGCCACAACTGCAGTTGATCTTGGTGATATCAAAGGTACGACACCTGGCGGCACCTCTAAGCTACTCGTAAATGGCCAAGCGCTCATTAGCGGCTCACTCACGGCCAATAGCTTTGTAGGTGATGGGGCTGACCTAACAAATCTTAACGCTACCAATATTACTACGGGTACACTCAGCGATGCTCGGCTGACTCCCAACGTCGCCCTATTGAATGCCAACCAGACTTTTATAGGGGTAAATACTTTTTCTAGTACTAGTAATTTTACTGGGCAAGTCACACTACCTAGTACTGTGGCAATTGGTGGACAAT
>CAYNHH010000017.1:0-16219 GCA_964397085.1 uncultured Candidatus Saccharibacteria bacterium | reverse complement strand
CGCGCTCGGGCGTAATCTTTACACCTAGCTTACGTAGTATCAGTACAAACTCTCGACCACCATCTAGCGCAGGTAGTGGCAACGCATTGATTACTGCCAGACTTAGTGAAATTGAAGCTACAAAAAGCAAAACAAAGCGAGGGCCAAAATTTACTACTTGAGAAAATACCGATACTACGCCTATTGGACCCGATACTTGCTCGCTCACTTCATGACGAGTAAATAAGCCTACAATAAGATTTCCAAAAGCACCAAGTGTAGCAATTACAAATTGCAACATCAGCACTAGTGCTGCAATCGGCGCTGCCCACCAACTATAGCTACTGAGTTGCAGTTGCTCGGCACTTACACCGAGTATTCCGGCCTTCTCGTCTGTACCAAGTACTGCTATTTTATCTACTTGCTGACCTGCATGCTTCACCACAATAGTAACTTGCTCACCCTTGTGTGTAGTGGTAAATGCTCGCAACTGAGTATTGTCTTGCACACTCACCCCGCCAATAGTCACTATTGTATCTCCCTGCACAAGGCCTGCCTTAGCAGCTGCGCTACCACTCGTAACACCAAATACAGTCAGTTCGGCTTGCCCCGATTGATGGGGCTGAATAGGCCCAAAACTAGGGAGTTTTTGACCAAGCGGTGGCATTCCTATAACCAGTAAGAATGTAAAGATTACGTAGGCAATAATAAAGTTCACTGCAACACCAGCCATGATAATACGCGTTTTAGGCCAAAATTCTTTAGTAGCAAAGCTATCAGCACCCTTTGCTACCCCATCTTCACCCTTGAGCCGTACGAAGCCACCAATAGGCAAGGCATTGATACTATAGAGTGTTTTGCCTTTTTTGCGACCAAATACTCGTGGAGGAAAACCCACACCAAACTCTTCTACTGTCACACCCTCGCGACGAGCCATACTAAAATGTCCAAATTCGTGGGCCACCACAAGAATTGTGAAAATTATGAGTACACCAATAATTATCAAAATAATCACTAGCTACCAAATCTCCGATTGCGATCAATATAGTTTGCAAGTACTTCATCTAGATCAGTTGCAGTAAAATCAGGCCAAAGCTTTTCTACAAAACATAGTTCAGCATAAGCACTATCCCAGAGTAAAAAATTACTCAGTCGTTGCTCACCACTTGTGCGAACAATTAGATCTGGTGCAGGCATATCTTTGGTATATAGGTGTTCTTTGATGGTCTGCTCTGTCACTTCGCTGGCTTCTATTCCAGACCCAACAATTGCCTGAGTAGCAGCTACAATTTCCTGTTGCCCGCCATAATTAAAACAAGCTGCAAAAGTACCAGCTGTATTTTGGGCAGTAAGGCTTTCAGCTTTCTCAATATCAGCAATCAGCTTTTTGTCTAGATTAGTACGCGACCCAATGATCTTTAAACGTACATTTTTTTCGTGGAGTTCTTGAGCGTCTTTTAAGATTACTCGCATTGCCAAGCTCATCAAATAACCAACTTCCTCTTTGCTACGTTTCCAATTTTCGTTAGAGAACAAGTAACAGCTAAAATACGTAATACCCTTGTCAAAACAGACCTGAGCGATATCTTTGAGATTTTTGTAGCCTGCTTTGTGACCATCAAGCGTACTTAAGCCCTCTTTTTTAGCCCAACGACGATTGCCATCAAGAATAAACGCAATATGAGTTAATGGTGGTTTTTCTGACATTATAAAAGGTCTTTACGTCTGCATTAATTCTGATTCTTTTACACTCGCCTGATCATGAATCTTCTTCTGATAGGTTTCGATAAGTGCAGTCGCATTCTTTTCAAGACCAGTAAGTTCATCTTGTGAGAGTTCTTTTGACTTTTTGGCTTCATTAATGGCATCGTGGCGTGCATTGCGAAGTGAAATTGTGGCAGCTTCTGCTTTTTGATTCACGAGCTTTACCATTTGCGAACGGGTTTCTTCGCTCATTGGTGGGATATTGATACGTATCACTTGCCCATCATTATTAGGATTAAGACCGAGATGCTCTTGATTAGAAATAGCTTTTTCGATAGCAGCCAAGTTACCACCGTCCCACGGTTGTATCTGAATAGTCTTAGCATCTGGAGTAGAGATAGTCGCAATAGCTTTAAGTGGTGTATCTTGGCCATATACATTCACCTTAATTGAGTCTACCAATCCGCCATTGGCCCGGCCCGAGCGCACTCCAGTTAGCTCCTCAGCTAGGTGATCGAGGGCGGCTTTCATTTTATCTTCACAAGTTTTGAGTAATTGTGTTTGCATTAGTTAGTATTATAGAGGGTTTTGAGATAAGAAACAAACTTTTGTTCTGAAATAACTTATTAATTTAACTACACAGCAAAAAAGACCCTTATGGGTCTTTTTTTAATAAGTTGATAAGTTATTCAGCGCCGAGCTCGAGTCGAGAAAATCTCTTAATGACGATATTCTCACCTAGCTTACCAATAAGCTCTTTGGTAAGTTGCTCAATAGTCTTGCTATCATCTTTAATAAATGGCTGATTGAGTAAGCACACTTGCTCGTACCATTTACTCATCTTTCCCTCTACCATCTTGCTAGCAAACTCTGCTGGCTTACCACTTGCAGCCACTTCTTTTTCTACAGTAGCTTTTTCTTTCTTGAGTTCTGCAGGGTCAATACCATTTACATCAACATAACTTGGGTTGGCTGCAGCAATATGCATAGCTACATCACGTGCAAATGTTTTAAATTCTTCTGTGCGAGCTACAAAATCAGTCTCACAATTGATTTCAACTAGTACGCCAATCTTTTCACTGTGCACATAGCTTTCAATCACACCATTACTAGCTGCTCTATCAGACTTCTTACCGGCTTTTGCAATGCCCTTTAAGCGCATAAGTTCTACGGCTTTATCCATATCACCTTTTGCTTCTTCAAGTGCAGCTTTGGCATCCATCATGCCAGCGCCAGTATTATCACGTAGTTTTTTGATATCCTCTATAGATACAGTCATTACACCTCCTCAGTTTCTTCTAATTGTTCAGTAGCAGCCTTAGCCTTGTATTCTGTGCTTCCCTTCAATATTGCGGCAGCAATTACGCCAGTGATAAGATCAATGGTCTTAATAGCATCATCGTTTGCAGCAATCAAGTAATCTGCCATATCTGGGTTGGCATTAGTATCGGCAATTGCTATCACTGGGATATTTAACTTACGAGCTTCAAGAATTGCAATGTCTTCTTTTGGCATATCTACTACAAAGATTGCTGCTGGTACACCATGCATATCACGAATACCACCAAAGACTTTGGTAAGCTTTACCATCTGTTTTTCTAAAAGTAGTTTTTCTTTCTTGATTGTGCCAGCAAAATCATTTTCTTCTTTTTGAGCTTCTAGTTTTTTCAAACGTTGAATACGCGTCTTAATAGTATCGAGATTGGTAACCATACCTCCAAGCCAGCGATGGGATACATACGGCATGTCAGTTTCGTGAGCATACTTCTCAATGATAGGCTTTGCCTGTCGCTTGGTACCTACAAACAGAATCTGTCCACCAAGCTTTGCAGTCTCATAAGCAAACTTTTCGGCAGCCGCAAGTTGTGGAGCGGTCTGAGTAAGATCTATAATATGCACTCCACCTCGTACACCAAAAATATAAGGTTTCATTTTGGGGTTCCAGCGAGCTGTGCGATGACCAAAATGCGCACCAGCCTCTAGAAGTTGTTTTAGAATTGGGTCTATTTTAGCAGTAGGCTTCTTTGCCGCTGCTGGTTTTGCTGATGTATCAGCCATTGTATTGTCTCCTTTTGTCGTAGTAGCAGTTTCCCAAGTGGGAGGAGTGATGTGTCTGCTACAGAATCGTTAAAATTGTTACCGAGTAATAATACCAAATATTCTCATTCCAGTCAAATAAAAATGCCCCTTGCATTAGCTAGAGGCACATCCCAACAAGTTGTATTCATCAATTGATAAAGTCAGATATCTGCATATACTGCATGTCTTTGATATGACCTGAGATCATACCAGCTAGCTGAGCACAAACTTCTCGCAACCGCTTGTGTTCGGATGGACACAGTATTACCCTGAACCATATATCACCCCTGGTAGTCTGAGCTCGTCGTTCACTTCCTAATGCATCAATTTCAGCGAAGTCCATCTCAATAAGTAGTCCACTACCAAAATCAATTGACTCTACAGTCACCCTGATAAGCGAGTTGAGTTCGCCCGGCAACGGGATAAGTAAGCGTGCTTTATCAAGACTCTTACTAAGTGCTCTACGATGTTCGGGTAGATCTGATTTTCTTTTCAACTGAGACCCCAAACGATCTACAAAGCCCTTGGGTGTCACTAAGCCAAAATACCACATAGTTCTCCCTTTTCAGTTGTGGTTACAAGGTGCGGACGGATGAGCAATACCATACCATCAATCCCCCATATGAGTCAAGGCAGTAGTTAGCCTGCCATATCGAAGGCTTTGAGCTTGGCCTTGCCAGCTTCTGTGGTACTGATAGTCTGCAACTTGAGAAGTTCTGCATAAATACCATCTTTACTCTTCGCGAGCTGCTGCGGAGTACCAACTTCTATCACCTTACCACCGCGCAAGCCTACAATAGTATTTACGCCGGCAATTGTGCTCAAACGGTGAGCTATGATAAGTGTAGTACGATCTTTCATGAGTCTTTCAAGTGCCTGTTGTACTTCGTGCTCAGCTTTGCTGTCTAGTGAGCTTGTAGCCTCATCAAGAATCAAAATTGGTGGGTTTTTCATAATAGCCCGAGCAATTGCTATACGTTGCTTCTGACCACCGCTCAATTTTACACCCCGCTCACCTATCTCAGCATCATAGCCACCAGGAAGTTTCTTGATAAAATCGTGTGCGTTTGCGGCCTTGGCAGCAGCAATAATTGCTTTTTGGTCACGAGCTTTTGAGCCATAGCCAATGTTTTCTTTGATTGTACCAGAGAATAGCTGAGGCTCTTGAAATACTACCCCAATACTTCGTCGCAGACTCGCCTGGGTGACCTCATTAATATCTTGATCATCAATTTGTATTTTTCCACTATTGACTTCATAGAATCGCAACATTAGATTAGTCAAAGTACTTTTACCCTCGCCTGATTCACCTACTAAGGCCAGCTTTTGGCCAGGCTCAATAGTGAAGCTTATATCATGCAGTACTTTCTTGCCTTTCTCATATGCAAAACCAACTCCATCGTATTCTACTTTGCCATGCTGTACCTTCAAGTTTTTTGCGCCTTCTATATTGGTAATTTCAGCCTTGGTATCCATGATGTCAAAGTAATCCTTACTACCAGCAGTGGCACGCTGCAAGGCATCAATAATAAAGCTACTCCCAAAAAGTGGGAACTGAGCTTGAGTAGAGAGAGTGAGTAATAGTGTCATGGTACCAAGATTGTATACACCAATATACGCTTGATAAATAATCACACCTGTGATGAGAGTAAATATCAAATTTAGAGCGAGTCTTCGATATATATCGTATTTGTGCCATTCTTTTGACTGCCCTTTGGTCTGAAACTCAATGCTACGGCGCTTCTTACCATAAAATAATAGCTCTGATGCCTCCATCACAAAAGACTTCACTACCCGTACTTGCCCTATAGACTCTACAAACCGACCATTACCCACATCGAGATCTTTATTGATGCCTTCCTGTCGCTTTTGCCAAGCTTTACTACTTAAGTGTGTGATCCAGATATATATTGGGAATATCACCGCCAAAAGCACCGCCACAGGCCAGCTATACCAAGCAATCACTACAAGAGTCACAATTGTGGTGAGAAAAAAGCTCACAAAGTTATTGGCAAGTGTTTGCATAAGTGTCGCGATAGTGCCAATAGATCTATCAAGCCGAGCGGTGATCTTGCCAGTTATTTCATTGTCATAGTACCCAATGGGTAAATCCATAAGATGAGTGAAGTACCTTTCTGAAAGTAAGCTGTTGAGCTTGACAGACATTATATCGCCCCAATACCCATTCAGATTAGACAAGAAAGTCACCACAACACTTGCTGCACCCGCTATAAGCACGAGGAACCCCAAAGAGGCCAAAGACACGTCATTGCCAGCATATTTACTCACAATGCCATCCACTAAGCCCTTATATACAAAAGGTGTTACAAGATTGAGTATTGCAAGTACTATGACAAAAACACTAATTATTGAGTAATACGGCCACAGTTGCTTTGAATATTTGATAATTTTCCAGATTGCTTTGATGATTTACTCCATTTCTTTATGTATTACATTGTGCTGGAATTCAATAGCTTCTACAAGTGCTTCATCGCTCAAATTCGTAAAAACCCCAGCAAGAGCACTCACTAAAGAATCTTGATAGCTCATAGCCTCACGCACACCGTCACCAGTAAGCTGAATGTATACTTGACGACGGTCAACAGTATCTCCTCTTCTCTCAACAAGACTAATACTTACCAGCCGTTCTACGAGCTGTGTAGCTGCACTGCTTGTTATATGCAATTCTGAGGCAATTTCCTTAATAGTCATAGAATTGTTCTCGAGAAGCATATACATAAGTATAAGTTGACTCTTTGGGACGGTCTGACTGGCTTTGGGGTACAAGACATCAGAATGCATCTTTCTAGAGAAAGGATAGTAGCCACGAATGTATTCTTGAAGTAGAATTTTACGATTTTCATTCATAATATTTGTAAGATACTTATTATATTAGTTACTTACCAAATAAGTCAAACAATGAAAAACTCCCTCATATTCATGAGGGAGCAATAACTATCCAGGTCCAGACGGATCAGCAAGCGAGTACATGTACAGTAGCCACATGACTCCAACAAACATCAAGACAACAAAGATAATCGAGATAATCAAGGTGACAACCTCTATCACCCATGCGGTCTTGGGATACTTAATACCAAACTTAACTTTATAGTTTTCCCATCTCACCGAGAGATCAAATGTATAGTCAGCAAGCATTTATACCCCCGATCTAGATACGTATATGAGGACTACTATGAAGAAATCCAAGGCTAGACAACAAATTCCAATGTTTTGCACCGCTATATCCGATGCAACCTTTTCGAAGTGCTTCTCGTAAAGCCCGATAGACACCCTCCACATGATGAGGTACACCAGTACAAACACAATCAACAGGAGTATATACATTGTCCCTCCACTCTGACGGGTACGGACGAACGAGCATTACTTTACCATAGTATAGGTGTTAATACAAGATTATTATTTTCTTTAATTTACTGTTGTAACTGATTGAGCTGCTCTGGTGTGGTGGGTTGTTGAGGCTGCAAATCGTTTGCTGTGCCATTGGTACCACCTGTAGGAGAGGTGGAAGGCTGGGGATTGTTTGTATTTTGTCCAGATGTAGGCCCCAAACTGTCTCCTGATGCCTCATTTACCTTTAGTAACTGCTCTTGAGCGGCCTTTTGCGTATCTAGAGTAGCTTGTTGGGTCTTAGAGTAAAAATATAGTAATAGACCCACCAGAACGACGATCACACCAATTAGGGCTATTACCATCCACTGCTGGGTAATCTGCTCTCTTGGATTGGTTTCAGATAACAGTTCTTTTGCCTGCTCTTTTTCATTCACTTCATCTACAACAGTATCGGGCTCTACAAACTCTGCAACCATCTCAGAATTTTTCCCCTTTACTGAAGGTTTCTTTGAAACAGTAGTTTTACCTGCTGAACGCTTCTGGGTATGTTTTCGTTTCTTCGACTTAGATTTTTTAGCCATGTTTCTCCTGTCTGATCTGAAAAGTATGTATTAGTAAAGTATATCATCTTTACATTTACCTGACCAAGGCGTATAAGTAGTGTACGAAGTATCAATGCACCTTCTTGAAAGGAAACCATGAGCGACTCTTCACTTGAAGTAATTGCCCAGCAAGCCCTGGATATATTCAGAGCAATATCTCAAAAACAAGAATCCGAAACCATCTACGTTTATTGTGCTGTCCCAGAGCTGGTAGCTGCAGGTATGTCGCATCACAATGCTGATCGGGCATATGCACACCTGAAAAGACTTGGCCTGGTGAGATCAGTACAGAAAGTGAAGGGAAATAGGTACTATTATCTCGAAATTAGCGCTACAGGTACGGTCGTTGAAAAGATAGCTGAAAGACGTGCACAAAACGCTCAAAACGCAGCTTCAAGGCGCAAACTCACTAGAAGACTCATACTGGTACAACAGATTGCTGAGTGTAAAAGTAGACTTGATGAGCTTCAAAAGCAGTTGTCAGCCTTAGATCAGGCATCAGTACATACAGATTCTTTGCCCACCCAATAGGTGGGTTTTTTATATACTACCCAAATTGGCTTGGTCTCAAGTAAATCAGAAAGCAAGATTCAACGCCTACTGATCAAGATAGGCAAAAACAAAGCACTATTTCAACCTGTCAAGCATAATGGCAAAAGATTATCTAACCTGTTGAATAGCTATTTTACACCAAAATACTCTTGACAAAAGCGCTTATGTTTGCTATAATACTCGCGTTCTGTGGAATAGGGTTATTTTGAACCCGTCAGAACAGCTTTATTACATTAACAGAAAGGATATACGACGCACGTCTGATACCCCTTCCTGACACTCGTTCAGGACGACGTATTAAAAACTATGCGCCTTATTTCTCAAGCAGTAATTGCCTTGGCAATTGTTGCAAAACAGGTGTTCGTACCGGTACAAGTTCCTTTCACCGAAACAGCTAAGGCTGCCGAAGCCACAACTGTTGTACCAAGTAACTACACATTGACATTGAATACAGCCAAAACTGGCGCACTCGAGCTTAAAGCCAACAAGAGTAGCTTCGACATTGAAGTTGTTGCTCCCTTAAAGGCCGCTCAAGCTGCCCAAGCTGCTGCTGAAGCCCAAAAGGCTCAAGAGATCGCAAACCAAGCCGCTGCTGCCGCCCGTGCTGCTTCAGTTGCTCGTGTTAGTGCTACTCCTGTAGCCGTACCTGCTTTAAGTGGTAGTGATGCTGAATATAAGCTTTTCATCTACAACCACGAATCTGGTAATAACCCTACCAGAGCCAACGGTTCGGGATGTTTGGGCTTAGGTCAGGCTTGTCCTGGATCTAAGCTACTAGCCGTTTGTCCTACCCTCGACTATGCTTGTGAAGATGCATTCTTCACTAACTACGCCATACGTCGATACGGTAGCTGGGCTGGTGCTTACAGTTTCTGGTTATCACACCGTTACTGGTAATCTGTGATCAGCTGATATTCCACAATATCTCTATATTCTAGAGCCAAAAAGCCCCTTGATAGGGGCTTTTTGCGTATCTAGACTACATTATTACCCGAAGAACTTAGAAAACTGAATATAATCTTCCCCTTGATGATGACGCTTGAGCATTCCTTCTGGCTCATAACCCATTGCTTGATAAAACCGCACCGCTTGCCAGTCTTTGCCAGTAATGAGATACATTTTATGTGCACCGTCATCCCTTGCTAGTTTCTCAGCCTCACCTATCAGCTTGTGGCCTACGCCTTGCCGATGCTTACTCTCTTTAACGAGCAAGCTCTCAATCTTTGCTACCCCTCCCTTTAGTTTCATCTCGAGAATACCTAGTATCTCTTCGCCTTCAGTAGCCTCAAGCAAATATTGCGCCTTTTGCCAATTGGTATCATGGCCAAAATGCAAAGAATCTTGCAACTCCCATTGTTCATCTTCAAATTTCTCAAATTCAGGTGTTTTGTGTTGTAGTTGGGTAATTTTCATGCTTCTTATTGTAGCAAATATATCTTATGCTTGCTTTTACCGGTCTCTGCCAGGATAATATTTTAGTTCAATCCGTTCCTTTACAAGGAGACAAGCCGTGAGCGTAACTGCTACAGAAAAGCTTCATGCCAGGTGGGCTGAGGGCAAGTTTCTGTGTGTTGGTCTTGACAGTGATTTTGCCAAGCTACCAGTCTTTTTGCGAGACCGGTACATTGATATTCAAGTAGGCGATAAAACTTCTTACTATACATCTGATGCAATTTTTGCTTTCAACATGGCAATTGTTGATGCCACAAAAGACATTGTTGCGGCATATAAGCCAAACTTGGCATTTTATCTCAAGTACGGTACAGAGGGCATTCTTGCACTTCAGAGAACGGTTGAGTACATTCTGCAATCTGCGCCTGGTGTGCTGATTATCCTCGATGCCAAGTTTGGCGACATTGGCAATACCAACGATGGCTATGCCAGCTTTGCATTTGACTATCTGAGTGTAGATGCTCTGACAATTCATAGCTATATGGGTAGGGTGGCCAATCAACCCTTCCTAGATCGAGCCGACAAGTTGTTTTTTGCACTTTGCCGTACCAGCAATGAAGGTGCGGGGGAGTTTCAGAACCTGAGTATTACACCTACCGATGATCCGTTGTTTTTGCGAGTTGCTCGCAAGGTTCAGGATGAATGGAATGACAACGGCAACTGTGGTCTAGTAACCGGTGCAACTGCTCCTGTAGAAATTCAGCGCGTGCGAGTTGTAGCACCGAATGCCCCACTGCTCATTCCTGGTATTGGTGCCCAGGGTGGCGAGCTTGAGCTTTCAGTCAGATACGCCTCAACCGAAGAGGGCGGTTTTCTCATCAATTCTAGCCGAGGCATCATTTTTGCCAGCAAAGGCGAGGATTTTGCCGAAGCAGCCTTTGATGCTACCGAAGAGTTAGATTCACAGATTTGCGAAGCCCGCGAAGCTGTTTACACCCAGAAAGGCTGGTCATGATGACCGCTCAAACTTCAATCCCATCAGCTGTTTTGGAGATGCTCAACGGCTATGGCTGTTTGGTGTTCGAAGGTGAGCACTTTGTTTACAAGTCAGAAAAGCACGGTCATGCATACATCAACGTCGACCCCATGCTATACCAGCCAAGAGCAATCCAATCGATTGCTCGCAAGTTGGCAGCTAGTTATCGGCCAGCAGGCCCAAGAAGCACAATCCCGATCGTTGAAGTTGTGGCCACTCCTGCCGTAGGGGCAATTCCTTTCGGGCAAGAGACTGCTCTCCAGCTCGATAGAAGTTATGCTCAAACAAGCTGGCTACACAAGCCAGAGGTCTTGCATGTGTTTGCCGACAAAAAGCCTGATGACAGCTTTGCACTCGAACGCACCGGCTTTGTCGCGGCCTGTGAGGGCAAGAATGTCTTGGTTGTAGAGGATGTTCTCAACTCTGGCACAAGTACCGCTGGTGTGATTGCCTGCGTACGAGATGCCGGTGGTACCGTAGTAGGCGTAAGCTGCGTAGTTAGCCGCGGTGGCCTAGCTGCGACAGATCTTGATGTTCCCTACTTTGATGCTGTGGTTGACATCAACATGGTGCAGTATTTGGCAGACGACTGCCCGTACTGCACAGAGGGTAGACCCATGGTGGTTGATGCCTCACTCGGTAAGGGTAGTGCTTTTCAGGTCAAGAACCCGGCTTACCCTGGAGGCTTCAAAACCCTGCTTTCGTAATCAGTTCCCGATCTCAGATAGAGGTCGGGTTTTTTATTTGACCAAATATAGTAAATATAGTAGTATACCAACCAGTTCATTCCCAAACCAAGGACGTACCACAATGGTGAAATACGCTCTAATCACACTCTTAGTAATCCTCATTTTCACAATAGTAGTGCGAGTGTTGATCAAGCACAGAAACAAGCGACGCGAGCAAAAAGTAGCTGATTTCAATAAGGAAGTACTTCGGTATCTAACTCAGATACTTTCCCTAGCTGATCAGGGTAATGATAATGCAAAAGAAGAAGTGATGAGGATCTGGAAAAATCACAGCGACACCCTGGGCTATGACTTCCCAGATATGAAACCGAAGTTTTGCCAAATGAATTCGTCGATCATGGATGAAAAAGAGCTCGAGGAGAAACTCCCAAAGCTACGCGAGCTCTTTGCTAAAAGTGTTGCAGCTACAGATCTCGTAGACAGATTGTCTTTGTACACAAAATTTTACCAATTCTGGAAGGGCTGCGGCAGTATTGTCAAAGATAAGTTCTCTAAGCTTACAGATGGAGTCGAACCAGGCTCTATCAATGCCAGTATGATCACCCTTTTGCAATCACGAATGAATGAGCTTGCCCAACAGGCCATTTCTGACCCAATTGCATTCAAGAGTATGGTCGAATTAAGCCAAATGATCATTCAACACTCTGGTGAGTACTACGCATTCAGAGAGAAGATTGTCTACCCCGACAACTGGAACGATCTTGTTGCTCAACATGTCAAAAATCCCCATTATCGTGAATTTATTGGCACTAAAGACCCTCGTGATCTACCTTCTGGCCACACTCGTCGCATGGCAGCAGAGGCACTTCGAACAGAAGATCTTGTTGGTGCCAAGATAGCCCTTTCATACTGTAATTGTAATAAGTATGTACTTGCAGAAGTAGGTAGTACACTCACCGCTGATCTTGCAAAGTTCATTGCGAGGCATGAAGCCACGATAGAGGCATCAGTAGAGACTGAATCGTAACCCTTACCCGATCTCAAAAAGATCGGGTTTTTTAATATTGCTCTCTAAAATAAAAAAGACCCTGCACAACAGGGTAACTTTTTTGTTTTGTAACGACCAACTTTACTGACAAGCCTCACACTCGGCCAATTCTTTTGGATCAATAGGACACACCATTGGCTTATCCCATTCTTCGTCATTGATTTTGTTCGTCTCTGGCATACACCCTCCTTTTGTTTTGTATAGTGTTTATGATTATACACCCCTCAAAATACCTTTGTAAATAGTGCTTGTGCTAGTTTTTTGTACACTAGATGTAGATTTTTATGTAAATAAAAACCCCTATCTGATTACGATAAGGGTACAACGCAAACACGCTACGAAAGGTACTTGCCAATGACCTCGTCAGCCGCAGCACTGATCTGCTCATTGACCGAGTCACCAAGATGATCTCTCAAAGCACTGAGCTCTGAAACCAACTCAGAGTTGGTACTAGACAACCCTGCAACTTCTGCCTCAAGCAGTGCTACCACTCGGACGAGCGCAGCAATCCTGCCATCAGCAGCCTTCAGCTGCGAAACATGGTCAGTGTCAATCAAAACAGGGCTAGGTACATCAACGGGCACAACATCTTCTGGTGGAGTCACAATTGAACCTGACCTGGGCTTCGCACTGCTCCCAGACTTGGGAGCAGGCTGCTTGGTCACCGACTTGGCTGTCTTCGCTGGCTTGGGTTGACTCACCCTCACCCCAGCTTCAGCCAAACGACGACGAGACGACTTGTCGCGAGCACGCTTCACATCTGCGAGGGTAATGCGTCGCTTCTTGACATCGACATACCACAGCCACTTTCCACCTGGCTGTTTCTTGATGGTACGCAAGTAACCCAGCTCGGTGAGGTGCCGAGAAATGGTATTCTTTTGCCGGAGGTACACCGTACCACCCAGCACTTCATCAAGAGTAAAGACACCATTGCCCGACCCATCAACATGCTTTCGCAGCTCTGCGAGAGCACCATTGAGAATTGGTACCCAATCCTTGGCAGCCATAGTCCTACGTGCCATCTTCAATCAACACCTTTCAAGCAACATACCCATAGAACTTCTACAGGTTTTAGGTCTTTGAGATTTTACCAAATATTTAGACTAGTGTCAACACATTATAACAAAATAAAAACCCTCGACGAGATATATCGTCGAGGGGTAAATACTTTCAAACTACATTGTAAGAAGACTCACATGAGAGCGAAGCTCCAAGTCTTGCAAATCGGCTGAGCCTTCACGCCACTGCTCTGGCAGAGCAAAGAGTGAAAGTGCCTGAATGGCAACAAACTGCTGGTAAGCCCGAATGCACTCATCTGGCTTAGTGTGATCAGCACACTGCATGTACAAAGGGTGCTTGGTATTGAAGTACAACGTACCTTGCTCAACAACCAGCTCCCACGGCCCCTGCAGATGTTCGGTCTCTTCAAACCGAAGACCAAAGTTCTTCACCTTCACCTTAGTACGCTGCTTGCCATTCCTATCAGGTCTTGGCTTCTTGGAACTGCCAGTACCAGAATTGCCACGGCCGCCGGTCCCAGATCCAGATCCATCACCGGTACCACCACACCCGCCACCAGTGCCATCATCACCAGCTCCCGCACCCCCACCAGCACCGGTAGGTGCAGGAGTGGAGGTGTCTTGCGGGCTTGCTTCGGTAGTTGCATCGTTGCCTGGTTGATCGGTTGGCAAAGGTACGCCTACACCATTCAAGTTGGGCGGGAAAGAACTCACCAAGTCAGCCAAAGCCTTCAACTGAGGATCACTCAACATCTTCTGCAGACCTACCAATGTTGCTTCGGCATTCTTTTCAAAACGCTCTGATTCTTCACGATCCATGGCTTCTTCGTAGTAGACCATGCCAATATCGATATACCATGTCTCGAGTGCTTCACAAAACTTCACCAATCCATCGTCGTCGGCAAATGCCTTACGCTCAGGTACTGGTGAAAGAACATTCGAAACGATTTCACCTTCAAACACACCGCTAGACAATGCCTTCAATACATCAGAGTCAAGTCGCGATCGTGCCGACTTGAAAAAATCCTTGCCAAGCAACAGGAATGGGTCAGCGATGATACCAAAGCTTACCCTACCCACATACTTACCATTCTGCTTGCGTGCAAGATACAAATTGAATCGCACCTCCTTGCCATCAGGCAAAGGCAGACGCAAATCGTCCAGCTTTTCACCACTATACGGCTCGGCCTTCACGCTCAGAGAGTATTCTTCACCACGCTCGGGCACTACTGAAATATGCAGCTCGATATCGCTCTGAAGCATCTTCACGCGGAAGTTATCCACAGCAAGCTCTACGAGCTCATTGATATCGACATTCGCAATCGTCTTATTGGCAATAATGTTGTACATCGCGACTTCAGTGCGCCAGTTGACATATCGTCTTCCGCGAACCGCCTTCTTGTTCTGTCGCGCAAACTGCAAATCTTCGCACTGCTCTTCAGGAATACGAATGCGATCTTCTTCTTCGAAGATGGCCAGAGTGTTGAGAGTCCGCTTGCGATACGGCTCCTTCGCACCCTTGGGCTGCGAAGTGAAGGTAAAGTACTCACACTTACCAAGTGGTGACACGAGTCCGCGCCCCCACTTGCCATACTTCCCGCGACCGCGCTTGATAGAGCGCCCCACGTTTGTGATGGCTAGGCGAAAGGTTTCATCGGTAACACCATCACCATCGTCTCTTACGACGATAGAGCGACGCTTCCAGTTGATGACTACCCATATGTTCTTGGCCTTAGCATCAATTGAGTTCTGAATGCACTCCAAGATCACCTGCGGTACCTTGCGGTACGTATCTGCAGCCACCTTGATGGATGCACCAGGGTGTGAGCTCATCTCAAGCAAAGTAATGCCTTCGGCTTCTTCAGTACTTTCGTCTGTAGCCTGTACGTCCGTCATTTTCAGACGACCCTCCTTTTGTTCTTGGGGTTGTGTAGTTTTTCACGAGTGGTTTCAGAGGTAAGACTATCTATGAGATTTGACAACTCGCTCATAGCCTCATACCCCACGATATCAGTACGTAGCTTCTTCCTCTCAGAAGGCGTTACTTGGTCACTAACCAGATAGCGTGCCAGCGGCTGAAGTGCAGCAACCTGTGAAGCAAACATCTGCATGCATACATCATTCGAAAACGCAGGTGTACTGAGCGCATGGGTATGCACAACAATGTCATCTGAGCTTTCATTTGTGATCGAGAGCAAACGCACAATATCAGAGTGTGACATCTGTAGCCGTGCCCTGTAATTCATTCGCGAACGCACAATATCACCTTCAAGACTGCCTACAAACTGTTTGGCCAAGGCCTCCCTATCTGGCATGGCACCAGAATACCTCAAAATCAAACGCAGAATTTCTTGTGGTGTTTTGTAATTCAGCCCTTCTCGAGCCTCATCTACAGTCAGAACATCAAAAGCAATTGATTCTGCAAGATAATGAAAAAGCATTGGGAGCTTTTCCCATTCGGTCACAGTATAACCAAGCTGCTCAAGCAGAATGCGTACACGTACAAGGTTGGTTCCAACTGCCTTAAGGCCTGACTTCACCCATACACAAAACGTACCAGAATAACTAACTGAAAGTAAGTTGGCCAGATCACGCCTCGCTTGAGTAGTCTGTACCCGTTGCAACAGATCATCAAAGCACTCTTCGGTAGTGCCTGAAAACAGCACATTTCCGTTTGGCACAGCGGTACCTTCTTTCTCGTAGTTGTGAAAGAACTATCTCGTTTGGAAATAATCACAAACGAACTGCCACTACCATACTACAATTTT
>CAYNHH010000016.1:0-17077 GCA_964397085.1 uncultured Candidatus Saccharibacteria bacterium | reverse complement strand
AGCTCACTGGTGATCCTGTAATGATCGATAAGATCACTTCAGCGCACCATATCAGAGTACTCAACGACACAGAGGTGGTAAAGATCAACGGTGAAAAGTTTGTAGAGTCTATTACGGTGCAAAACCACAAAGAAAAGTCACCAAGTGACATTGCAGTAGAGGGGGTATTCATAGAAGTAGGCAGCTTACCAGCCACTGAGTATCTCAAGGATCTCATCAAGCTCAATAAGATGGGTGAAATTATTATTGATAAGAGCAATGCAACCTCTGTAGACGGTATATTTGCAGCGGGTGACATTACTGATATTCCAGAGAAACAAATTATTACTGCAGCTGGTGAAGGTGCCAAAGCCGCTATTTGTGCGGCCAAATATATTGCTCGTTTTACAGATGAGTAATGAATTGACCTCATGTGCGAGATAAGCTAAAATAGAACACTACAAGCATAACAACTTTTATTATAATGGCATCACAAGGAGACATTTAAGTGCAAGACAGTAACCAGACCAAAAGTAGTGATTTCTTACCAGGCAAACCAAATATGGATGGAGTAATGCGCGGTGGAGTAGCAATGTCGCCTTCTGCGCAACCCAAACCACAAGACTCCACTAGTACAACAATATCAGGACCATCACAGCCTACTAGTGCTCATGTGATAGATCTCAAGAACGCCTCATCTTCTGTTGCTGACTCTCCATTGCTGAACGAAGCACAAGAGGGTACAAAAGAACCCACCCCCGCTGGTCCTGTCAGTGTAAAAGTTGCAAGTCCAACAGATACCCCAAAGCCTGTCGATACCACTCCAGTCGAGCAAGAATTAAATGTAGAGGCGCCTACAAGCCCAGTTACTCCAGAGCCAGAAAAAAAAGTAGATGATCTCAATCTTGCAAAACCAGAAGCAGAAAATTCTGCAGACACTGCACCGGCTCCAGCCAAAAAAAGCGGTAAACTCAAGTGGATATTAATTGGTGTTGGTATTGTTGTAGTTGTGGCAATCGCAGCTGTGGCTGTTATACTAATAACATCTACTACTAAGTAAATTAAAGGGGAAAATTATGGCCAAAACAGATACTACTAAAGAGAAAGCAATTATATACAGCACTCCATGGTGCCAGTTCTGTAAGCATGTAGAGGCATACCTTGATGAAAAAGGCTATGAATATGAAAAGATTGATGTACAGGCAGATCCTGCCAAAGCCCAAGAGATGATCGACAAATCTGGCCAAATGGGTGTGCCGGTTACAGATATCAAAGGCGAAATTATCATTGGCTGGGACAAGCCAAAATTTGAAGCACTCTTTGCAAAATAGTTATTAATTAGCTTGTTAGTATTAACTCAAATTTTTAACGAGCAAAATTATGGCAACACAAAAACCAAGAACCAGACCAAATACTTCAAAAACTACCAAATTAACCAAGTTTACATTTCGCTGGTGGATGGGACTGATTCTGATATGGGTTGTAGCTGTTATTGGGATTGTAGTACTTCGCAATAGTCATGCAAGTACATCACCGGTTTCTGTAAATTGCGCACCTACAGTTGATACTTCGGCCATAATCGCAACTTCAAAAGATCTTGCACAGTCACAATCTTATCAGCGATGCATGGCAATTGCCTTTTTGAACACCTACACTGATTATCACAAACGAGTAGGTAATGCAGCTCAAATTCAAAGTAATATTTCGCGTAGTGCTACGAGTAATCAGGTACAGACTGCCAGCGTAGAACCTACGAAACCTGCAATACCAAAAGTACCATTACAAGAATGTAATGGCGGGCCAATAACTGAGCCATCCCAAGCAAAGTATCCTGTAGTAGACGGTAGTGACGGAGTAGTAAGTCAGAACAGCTACAAAACAATATTCTCTGAAAAACCAGGATCAAAGATTAGCCAAACTGCCAGAAATTGGCTAGGCACCACAGGTAATTGTTTTTATCAATTTACACAAAGCTACTTTCCTTTAAAATCCTATTCTGGTTATGCATGGTGTGCATTATTTGCCAGTTATATTTATGGAGTGAATGACGCTCCAATAGGTGCATACCCTAATTATTTAATACCCACTGTTAATGAATTGGTGTATACCAATCTTGCACGTACTGTACCCAGCTCAGTAGTCACGGCTGGGGGGTATGTTCCAAGAGCTGGTGATATGATAGCTTATGAAAAGAATGGAGATAACTTTTTTGATCATGTAGGAATTGTAGTTTCTACAGTTGAAGACCCCCAAACAAAACAACGTTTTGTAATCACCCGCGAAGGTAATGTACGAGTAGACCCAAACAACCAAGCACCATATGTTGAAGATGCAAAAAATATTGTAGGTGTACGGGCTCATGCACTTACAGATACTACAATTATTGGCTACATACGAGCACCAGGCAATGAATTGCCACTTTAATGGCACATATGGGCTTGATGATTATTCAAGCTACATTGTAATAAGTAACCATAACTAGTATAATAACCTCAAATGTTTAATCAGGTAAAATATGGCAACAAAAAAACCAACTTCAAAAACAAAAAGTAACGTTTCTAAATCAACACAACTAACTCAGTTTACATTCAAATGGTGGATGGCAGTCGTGTTGGTAGTTGCTGTGGCAGTTATTGGTATAGCAATTTTAAAATTTAGCCATGCATCCTCATCCCCCGTACCTTCTCAGACATTGTCAATACCTGCGGTTCCAATTATCGGCGAGGGTTATAGTCTACAGACTGCAGGTAATCCTTACAAGAATGTTACAGTTGGTAATGTAAATGGTAGAGGTGCCTTTAGTAGCTGTACGATTTATCAGAACTATAAAAGTATATCAGGACTCAACGCTTGCCTGGTAGAGAACAACTCAAACATTCTATTTATGAGTAGTGGCCAGTTTGTAAACTTTAAGAACAACAAACAATTACAGATTTGTGCATTTGTACAGAAACCAGCCGATCCGAACTCACACCTCTCAATGCAACTATCGGGCTTTTCGCCAGTATCACCTATATATGGATTCACTACAAAAAGTGATACATACGGATGTTTTAATAGCGGAAAACCCATTCCAGCAATACAGTTCAAGAATATCAGTCTATATTTAGAAAATAATAAAAATCAGAATGCGACATATCCTGTCGCCTCAATAGAAATATACCCCGTCCAGTAAAAACTGGAGTTTAAGCAAACCCCAAAAATGATCGACAAATCTGGCCAAATGGGTGAGCCAGTCACAGATATCAAAGGTGAAATTATTATTGGTTGGGACAAGCCCAAGTTTGAAGCTCTTTTTGCAAAATAGTTAGTAACAGCTTGTTATTGGTAATCATAACCAGTACAATGAGATTAATTACTAAACAAGGAAAACTATGGCAACAAAAAAAACAAAAAGTAATGTTTCTAAATCAACTCAATTAACTCAGTTTAAATTCAAGTGGTGGATGGCGGTACTTGGAATAGGAGTTGTCGCCATTGTCGGTATTGTAATACTTAGGTATAGCCATGCAGGGGCATCTATTACATACAACGCCAGTCAATTTTCTAGCCTTCCAGGGAACTATATAAATGCCCAGCTAATTAATGATACGAGTGGCAAGGTAGCTATTCAGGTATACAGATTGAATAACAATGGTGCAGTAATTATTCCCCTTCAGCTATTTGCCGGAAGTTATAGGGGGTGCGCATTTGGTAAACCAGTTCCAGGAGTTGCTGGTAGCTATATTAATGTAATAGTCACGAAGCCCGGTACTAACGACAGATACACAAATAGTGCAAGTTTCTCATCTACTAACCCAGTTTGTGTAAACTTTAATACCTATGGAGCTACTGCTCCAGTTGATTTTCGTATGGTAAATAGTGGTGGTGGCGGAAATAATATGGACATTAGTGGGTTCTCTATTGAAGCTCAATAAATTGTTGAGTACGCGAAGAAAAATATCTGTTTTTATCTAGACTCTTAATAATTGTAAACCTTGCTATAATAAGCCTATGAGCTTATTTAACCTACAGTCTAAATATTCTGCAGCTGGTGATCAACCAAAAGCTATAGCAACTCTTAATGATGGGCTAAAAAAAGACCTCAAAGAACAGACTCTATTGGGTATTACCGGCAGCGGTAAAACCTTCACAATGGCGAATGTAATTGCTGATTACGCCAAGCCCACACTAATTCTTAGCCATAACAAGACTTTGGCCGCTCAGTTATACGGTGAGTTTAAGGAGTTTTTTCCAAATAACGCCGTACACTACTTTGTGAGTTATTTTGATTATTATCAGCCTGAAGCTTATATTGCTCGTAGTGATACATATATAGAAAAAGACAGTGCCATCAATGAAGAAATAGACAGATTACGTCACGCGGCTACAGCTGCACTACTAAGTCGAAAAGATGTAATCATTATTGCCTCAGTCAGTTGTATCTATGGTATTGGTAATATTACTGACTATACTAATATGACGCTTCACCTAAAGGTCGGAGAACGACGTGTACGTGATAAGTTACTCCGTCAGCTCAACGATATTCAGTATCAGCGCAATGATATGGCTTTTGAGCGCGGAACATTTAGAATTCGCGGGGAAAACCTAGATATATTCCCAGTGGGTGAAGAATGTGCGTATCGTCTCGAGTTTTTTGGTGACGAGATCGAATCAATCAAGCGAATTAACTACCTTACTGGAGAAGTAACAGATACTCTAGATACCCTTGCTATATTTCCTGCAAAGCACTATGTCACACCCCGCGAGCAACTAGGGCAAGCCATGATAAAAATACAAGAAGAGGCTGATGAACGAGTGGCTTGGTACAAAGCCCAAGATATGATGCTTGAGGCTCAGCGAATAGAGCAAAGGGTCAAGTATGATCTAGAAATATTAGAGCAAACTGGTTATGTGAAGGGTATAGAGAACTACGCCCGCTACCTTACCAATCGTGAACCAGGCTCTCAGCCAGCTACTCTAATGGATTACTTTCCTGATGACTTTTTGATGTTTGTAGACGAAAGTCACATTAGCATTCCACAGGTGGGTGGTATGTATAACGGCGATAGGGCCCGCAAGCAGACACTTATTGAGCACGGATTTCGCTTGCCGTCGGCACTAGACAATCGTCCGCTCAATTTTAGTGAGTTTGAGCGACACATCAACAAAGTTATTTATGTGTCTGCCACCCCCAGTGATTATGAGTTGAGTCGAAGCACTCAAGTAGCAGAGCAAGTAATTCGCCCTACCGGCTTGCTTGACCCTATAGTAGAAGTACGACCCAGTGAAAATCAAGTAGATGATTTACTGGCTGAAATCCGTACTCGTACTAGCAGTGGACAGAGAACGCTTGTCACTACTCTTACCAAGCGTATCGCTGAAGACCTAAGCGAATATTTGCAAGAACTCGGCATCAAAGTGCAATACCTGCACAGTGATGTGGATACTTTAGAGCGCATAGATATTTTACGTGATCTTAGGCTGGGCGTGTATGACGTGCTAATTGGGATCAACCTATTGCGTGAAGGTTTAGATTTACCAGAGGTGAGCCTAGTGGCAATTATTGACGCTGACAAAGAAGGCTTCTTGCGCTCAGAAACTTCACTCATTCAGACTATGGGACGAGCCGCTAGACATCAAGATGGCAAGGTAATAATGTATGCAGATAAGATGACTGGCTCAATGGAGCGAGCTATCAAAATCACTGTTGATCGTCGCAAGATTCAGGAAGCTTATAATAAAGAGCATGGTATTACTCCTAAGACTGTCGAGAAAGCATTGGCAGATAGCATGCAGGCCGAGAAAGATGCTGAGACATCTGATGTTGAAAATATTGATTTCAAAAAAGTTCCCAAAGATGAGTTGTTATTCATTACCAAACAGATGACCGAACAAATGGAGCTAGCAGCAGCCAATTTACAGTTTGAAAAAGCTGCCGAGATTCGAGACCAGATAGAAGAAGTCAAAGATGTGCTTAATAGTAAGAAGATGAGTAAATGAGCAAGCAAACAAATCCTCTTGATTCAAGATTGTCTAAAATGAACAATTGTCTCTATAGGGTATCTACAAAGGCCCTAATTATACATGAGCAAAAAGTATTTCTTATCAAAGAGTGGAATGACGACTGGTGGAGTTTTCCAGGTGGTGGTGTGGAGTACAACGAAACATTACCTGAGGCTTTGCAGCGCGAGCTGCATGAAGAACTTACTTTAGAAAAACAGGATATCACATTACATCCAGAGATACTCCATCTTGGTATTGGCGCTGTGGTAGAGAAAATCCCAATGGCCAATGTATTTTATAGGGTAGATGTTACGATTGATAAAATAGAGCCAACTAAAGAGGTAGTGAGCTCAGGTTGGTTTAGTCTTGATGAAATCAAAAAACTTAAACTAGTACCAACTACTAGTGATACAGACAGGCTATTTGAAATGATCGAAAAAGAAATCAGAAAGATATGATAAACAACTAGTGAACCTATGCAACCAGTTCTGTATGATTACTACGGCAGTAGGCAATCAAAGTAACTCTTGAATAATCTTGACTACAAGCGTACAATAGATTGCTGAATTACGGCCATTTTTGTGGTTCGTGAAGATTGTAAGAGGTATCTATGGCACAACACGACAAGATAGTAATAAAAGGTGCGCGCGAGCACAACCTAAAAAATATCGATCTAGAAATACCCCGCGATAAGCTGGTAGTAATTACCGGTCTCTCTGGATCTGGAAAATCATCTCTGGCGTTTGACACTATTTATGCCGAAGGCCAACGTCGCTACGTTGAGTCTCTCAGTGCCTATGCTCGTCAGTTCTTGGGCCTTATGGAGAAGCCTGATGTTGACCAAATAGACGGCCTAAGCCCTGCCATCTCAATTGACCAAAAATCATCAAGTCGCAACCCACGATCTACAGTTGCAACTGTTACAGAGATATATGACTATTTACGGCTTCTCTTTGCACGCATTGGTGTACCGCATGATCCAAACACCGGAGAAGTACTAACTAAGCAAACCCCTCAGCAAATTGTTGACCTTATCAAGCAATATCCCAAAGATACCAAAATAGTTATTTTGGCCCCAGTAGTAAAAGACAAAAAGGGTGAGCACATTCACTTACTTGAAGAAGCCCAAAAAGCTGGCTACACCCGTGTACGACTTGATGGCAAGCTTATGGAAATCGATGAAGTCCCTGCACTAGACAAGCAAAAGAAACACACTATCGAGATAGCTATTGACCGTATTAGCGTTGATTCAGAGAACCCCCAGCGACTCGTAGAGTCAGTCGAGGCAGCATTGCATCTTGGTGAAGGTGTTATTAACGTAGTGAATTTTGAAACTAACGAAGAACAATTGTTTTCAGAACACTACACTACAGCAAACTCAAAGTTTGCTTTGCCAGAAATTGAGCCAAGAATTTTTAGCTTTAACAGTCCACACGGTGCCTGCACGAAGTGTATGGGCCTAGGATCATTACTTATAGTCGACCCTGAATTGATCGTTCCAAATAAGGGCTTGAGTATACTCGAAGGTGCAATTAGGCCATGGAGTCGCACTACCCAGCGTATGAGTTGGTACACTAAGTTACTAGAGTCAATTGCCAAGGCTCACAATTTTAGCCTCAACAGTCCTTTTAGTAAGCTTTCAGAAAAAGATCTTAAGATTCTATACTACGGTACCGGCGATGAAGAAATTGGTGTGCCTGGTCCGGGTGGAAGAATCTACAAGACAAAGTTTGAGGGTGTAATACCCAATCTCGAACGTCGGTATCGTGAGACAGATAGTGACTTTGTAAAACGCGAAATTGAAAAGTACATGACCACACAAATATGCGAGAGCTGTAATGGCCAAAGACTTAAGCCAGAGGTTTTAGCAATTACAGTACATGGCAATTCAATTGCTGACGTCACAGAGCTCACTGTAGAGCAAGCCGTTGGATATTTTGGTGACCTTAAGCTTGAAGGTCAAGAAGAGATAATTGCTGAGCAGATTTTAAAAGAAATAAATGCTCGTCTCAAATTCCTTAATAACGTTGGTCTGAGCTATCTGTCGCTCAATCGTAGTGCAACTACGCTAGCTGGAGGCGAAGCTCAACGTATTCGCCTAGCAACCCAAATTGGTTCTAGTCTTATGGGTGTACTGTATATTCTAGACGAACCATCGATTGGCTTGCACCAACGAGACAATGATAGATTAATAGAGACCCTCAATACTCTTCGTGATCTTGGCAATACTGTGATTGTAGTAGAGCACGATGAAGACACGATACGTGCTGCCGACTACGTAGTAGACATTGGTCCGCTAGCTGGTGAAAATGGTGGTAAAGTCGTTGCTGCCGGAACACCTGCAGAAGTTGAAAAAGTAGCCGACTCTCTCACTGGCCAGTATTTAAGTGGCCGAAAATCAATTGAAGTACCAAAGAAACGTCGCAAGCCTGACGGAAGGTATCTAGAGATAGTTGGAGCGACTGAACATAATCTTAAAAACGTAACAGTAAAAATTCCCTTAGGAATAATGACGGTGGTGAGTGGAGTATCTGGTAGTGGAAAGTCTAGTCTTATTAATGACATCTTGGCGCGCAAGCTTAGTCAAGAATATCACCGCAGCCAAGAGCCAGCTGGAAAATTCAAAGAAATTCTTGGTGTAGATCATCTAGACAAAGTAATTGATATTGATCAAAGTCCAATTGGACGAACTCCGCGAAGCAATACTGCTACCTATACAGGGGCATTTGGGGACATCCGTGATTTGTTTGCAATGGTTCCAGAGGCAAAAATTCGAGGCTACAGCTCAGGACGCTTCAGCTTTAATGTGAAGGGTGGCCGGTGTGAGACTTGTAAAGGTGACGGCATTATCAAAATCGAAATGCATTTTCTACCCGATGTTTATGTGACTTGTGAGACTTGCAATGGTAAGCGCTACAATCGAGAGGCGCTCGAAATAGTCTATAAAGGCAAGAATATCTCAGATGTACTTGAGATGACAGTTGAAAAAGCTTGCGAATTTTTTGCAAACATTCCATCTATATCACGTAAGCTCGAAACCTTACGAAGCGTAGGTCTTGGCTATATTAAGCTAGGCCAGCCAGCCACAACACTTTCTGGTGGTGAAGCTCAGCGTATTAAGCTAGCTTCTGAATTAAGCCGACGAGCTACTGGTAGGACTTTATATATCCTTGATGAACCAACTACCGGCTTGCATTTTGAAGACGTGAGAAAACTATTAGAAGTGTTGCAAGCACTTGTATCAATGGGTAATAGCGTACTAATCATTGAGCACAATCTTGATGTAATAAAGTCTGCTGATTGGGTGATAGATCTTGGCCCAGAAGGTGGTAGCGGAGGAGGAACAATTGTTGGCGAAGGCACACCAGAAGCTATTGCAAAGATTGCCAAAAGCCACACCGGTACTTACCTCAAAAGACTCTTAAAATAAAAAATCCCACTACTGGGTTTTATAAATAATTTCTGCGGAGTCCTAGGCACTAGAATATAAGTGCCTAGGAAACTCCGATTTGTTGAGGTTGCACGGGCTTGCCTCCTATTGCTGCTAGCCGGCTACTTGATGAAGGTGCGGCTGCGGCGGAATGATCCACTGCTGAAATTCCTGCGCATGTTCACCAAGCTCGACAATCTCATCATTGTCCAGCTTCCAGGTAGTGCGCAGATCATCAACCAGATCACGTGCTACTTTGATCTGATTGAGTTGTTGCGCAGATCCATCGGCGAGTGATTCGATTTGGTCCCAGACTTTGAGAAGTCGCAGGATATCGGTCACAAGCTGAGACTCATTCTGTTCTGAAGAATGAGCATGCACCAGAGCTTCTGAAAAGTTCATTTTCACCTCCTTGGGGTGGGTAGTAGGTGCGGTAATCACCTTTATTGTACAACTCGCAGTCGATAAGTCAAGACATTACTGTATAATACAATCATGAATGAATCGCTCAAAGCAAAAATACCTGATTTACCTAGCACACCTGGTGTGTATTTCTTTCTAGACAAAAACGGAGAGATTATTTACATAGGCAAAGCTTCAATGCTCAAAAGACGCGTGAGCTCGTATTTCCAAAAAACCCACACTGACTATAAGACCCCATTGCTAGTTAATAATATTGCAGATCTTAAATGGATAGAGGCGAGCTCAGAAATAGAAGCGTTATTTTTAGAAGCCGAGTTTATAAAGCGTCACAAGCCACTGTATAATGTCGATTTAAAAGATGATAAGAACTTCATATATATCAAGGTAACTATGCAAGAAGACTTTCCAAAAGTGACTCTTGTGCGCAGACCAGGAGATGATAAGTCTCGGTATTTTGGACCATTTATCGCTGGCTATCAGGTGAGACAGGCACTGAGATATTTACGAAGAATATTTCCATACTTCTCAAAACCAATTACTGCGTACTCTAGTAAGCTCGAATATCAGATAGGTGTAACACCTCCACCCAATATATCGAAGACCGAATATCGTAGCAATATACGAAAACTGATGTTAATCTTTGAAGGCAAAAGTGAATACTTAGTGAATCAGCTTGAAAAAGATATGAACAAACTAGCCAAAGCCAAGCAATACGAGGCTGCCGCGGTGTTGCGGAACCAATATCTGGCCCTCAAAGGTCTTTCAACCAAGATAGTATTTGGTAAAGATGAAACCTTTGACATTTCTCTCGATAAGGCAATGGCTGATCTAACGCACACATTAGGGCTAAAAAAAATTCCCAAGCGTATTGAATGCTATGATATTTCAAACTTTGCCGGCGGGGATGCGGTGAGTAGTATGATTGTCTTTACTAATGGGCTACCAGACCAAAAAGAATATCGACATTTTAAAATGACAACCCCAGGGCCAAATGATTTTGCAATGATGCACGAGACCTTAGTTAGAAGGTTTGCTGCCCGCAACACAAGCTGGTCAAGACCGGATCTCATTATTATTGACGGTGGTAAGGGTCAGCTAAGTTCGGCGCTTACAGCCCTTCAAGAATCAAATGTAGACATACCTACAGTAGGCTTGGCAAAACGATATGAAACCATTATTGCGCAAACTAGCCAACAACCTGCTGAGTATACCAGTTACAATTTTGACGACAGGCTACCAGTTTTACATCTCATTCAGCGTATTCGAGATGAGGCGCATAGGTTCGCGGTGAGTTATCATATTGTGGTGCGCAAGAAACGTACTCATAGCTCTGAGTTAGATAGTATTGTAGGAGTAGGGCCAGTTGCGAGGAAAAAATTGATTAAAGCTTTTGGAAGTGTGCGTGGCGTAAAACTGGCGAGTAAAGAAGATTTAGGTCTAGTAGTAGGCCCTGCAAAAGCAGCGGTAATTGTCGAGACTCTCGGTATAAAAGGTAACTAACCATCTTTTCTTATTAGTTGTTTTCTGGTAAAATAGGCGAGTGTTACAAAGATTTTTATGGAGCTGGCTAGCAAATGCCATTGGTTTATTTGCAGCTGCTTGGATATTTACCAGTGTAGATTATGGCAATCGCCTGATAGTCTTACTTATTGCTAGTTTGATATTTGGGCTAGTGAACGCACTTGTTCGGCCCTTCATTATTATTCTTAGCTTACCAGCAATAGAATTAACACTTGGGTTTTTTACTCTAGTAGTTAATGCGCTGATGCTTTGGATAACCAGCCTACTTTATCCGGCCTTCCAGCTTCACTCATGGCAAGCTGCAGTTGGAGCAGTAATTATTGTCTGGCTAGTAAATTATATATTTGAATTATTGATTCTCAAGGAGAAAACTACATGAAAAACATCTTATCAATTGTGACTGTTATTTCAAGCGTCATGCTTATTATCTCGGTACTCTTACAAAATCAAGGGAGTGGTCTGGGCTCTGCATTCGGCGGCGAGTCGAGCTTTTATCGCACCAAGCGAGGGGCTGAACAGGCGCTATTTATTGCAACAATTGTACTTGCGGTAATATTTGTGTCATGCCTCATAGGCTTGCTACTTGTGCGATAGAGTAAATGGCTTCTTACTTTCAATTTCAACTCAATAGAAATAGTCGTCGTCTACGACGCAGTATTCATATATGGAGAATGTGGCTACTCAACTACTCAGAACGTCATATCTATGGCGGTTGGCAAAAACTTGGAGTGTCGCGTTGGGTTTTTGTTGCCTGGATACTAGTAGTGACCATAAGTCTATTGGGATTTTGGCAACAGAATAACGCAATAAATGCACGATATCTCACACAGGCACCCGCGAGTGGAGGTACTTATACAGAGGCACTGGTAGGCACAGTCAAAGGGGTAAATCCAATATTTCCTGACAACTCAGCAACAACAGATGTATCTGCCGTGGTGTTTAGTGGACTAACCAAAGTGGGAAGTGATAGAAAAATAGTTGGAGATATCGCAACTAGTTGGGAGATAAGTGCTGATAAAAAAACTTACATATTTCACCTTCAAAAAGGTATCAAATGGCAGGATGGCGCAAAACTGACTGCTGATGATGTTGCATTCACAATTAACAGAATTCAAAATCCAGATACACGTAGCCCACTTTCAGGAAACTGGAGCGGCGTAAAATATGAGGTACTTGACCCATCAACTATTCAGCTGAATTTACCCAATAGCTATGCTTCATTTTTGTTCAATACGACTGTCGGAGTATTGCCCAAACATTTACTTGATAAGGTTAAGCCCTCACTGCTAAAAACCTATGAGTTTAATCAGCGGCCGGTTGGCAGTGGGCCATTTAAGCTTCGCGAGATAAAAGATGGTCAGGATGAACTAGTACTAGATAGGTACCAAGAGTATTTTGCAGGCACTCCACTAATAGAGCAAATCAGGTTTGTTCAATATTCAAATAGTAATGACTTTTTAGATGGCTACCTAAAGAAGCAAGTTAATGGTTTTGTGATAACCAAGCCAGAAATTGCAAAACAAGCAAAGCAGATTGATGATTTGACAATACATAATCTCAACTTACCTGCCTATGGTGCACTATTTTTCAACCTACGTGCACCAGCCGTGAGCGATGTGCGATTAAGACAGGCTCTAGCGCTTGCGACAGATAAGAGTAGCATCATTACTGACGAGCTCGATGGACGTGGAACAAAAATAAGCTACCCAATCCTAGCTGGTTATTCAGGATTTGATAGTACAGTACCTCGCTATGACTTTAATGAGCAAAAAGCTAAAGAGCTGATTGCTCAAATTAATCCAGAACAACTAAAGAATACACGCTTAAGAATAGTAACCGTGAGAGGCTCAGTCTATGAAGAAATAGCAGATTCTGTAAAACAGATGTGGGCAAGCGTAGGAGTAAATTCAGATGTAACAGCAGTGTCACTCGATGAGCTACAACAGAACTTCATACGTCCTAGAAATTACGACGTTTTGTTATATGGTCAAAGTCTTGGTATTGACTCTGATGTATATTCCTACTGGCATTCTTCCCAAGCTGCTGATCCGGGATCAAATCTGAGCCAGTATGCCAACACTGAAGCTGATAAGTTCTTGGAGACGGGCCGAACTGCAAAAGATGCCGCATATAAAAATAGTCGATACTCAGCATTTTTACAACTCTGGGCAAAAGATGTACCTGCGATAATACTCTACACGCCTTTTTACAACTATGCCCAGAATAAAGCCGTAGGTGGTTTGAGTGCAAACAAACTTGTAGAACCAAGCGATAGGTTCTTAGATATTCAGAAATGGTATGTGCAGACTCGTGAAGCAACCAAGGCTAGTCAGCACGAATAGATTGCCTTGAGATATATTACCTGCCTGTAGTAGAATGATTACTACTTAAATGAATTAAGCGGATGTGGTGAAATTGGTAGACACGCTAGCTTCAGAAGCTAGTGGGGGCAACCCCTTGGAGGTTCAAGTCCTCTCGTCCGCACCAGTAACTAACACCCTAGTACTCTAGGATGTTAGTTACTGTGTCTAGAATGGTGGACTTGAAACATAAAGGTTAGTCTGACTTCGCCACATTGGCGAAATTCAGGCGCTGTCCTCTCATCCGCACCAAAGAAATTATATTGATCGGGTGCTAGGGTTTTGTATAAAAGAAATTATATCCTGCATCTCTGCTTCTATCCCATGTATAGCTAGGGGTCAAAAAACACCAGAATTGTTTATAACAATTTACTCCCGCTATTTGGTTTTCAAAGGTCAGACTAGTAGAGTGCTCGGCATTATTCGCGGTGCGAGTCAGTGTGGCACCCGCCGGTATTCCCCCTGTAGGGCGTAGGCAGAAATTTTGGCCAACAGGAACAGCAAATGAATATCTACCCTCGCCATCCGTAGTGACGATCCTGTCTGCGCTACAAGTAGCAATAGTTACGCCTGCAAGCGCTACGTCATTGAGTGTTACGCGACCATTTATGACTACATTATAGCTACCTGAAGTGACACCAAATGGTTTGGCTGGTGGAGTTGGCGGTGTTGCAATTGTAATTGCAGCTACTGATCCTACCTGGTCTTCTGCAGCCGCTGGAACATTTGCACCTTTTATCCAGCAGTGGTAGCTGGCATTCCATGGCTGGGTACCACGACGGGCAAATGTATTATTGAAAGCCATCTCTTGTACGTCTCCCGGTGCAAGATAGGCTTGTGGATATTGTGCGGCAAGTTCTGGTCCAACCGCGCCTTTCCAGGTTCCTACGTCGTATTGGTACTTGCCCGTATGTCCACTAGGCCCTATTCGGTCATATCTTCCTCCAGATTCACAAAAACCAATTCTATCTCTCCAATAATCTGGATTATCTTTAAATACCGTGACACCACCAGCAAAAGTATTATAGATAATAATAACGCCAACAAGAACAAAGGCGAGGATGAGTACTCCAGCCAAGAGCCGATTTTGCGGGATACTTTTGAGAGACTTTTTACTTGTACGTGTTTTTTTCTTTGTCATACTGCTTATTGTTACCTTACTATCATCAAGTGTTTTGGTCAAGTCTACTTTACATAGTACCCTCAAAATTGTTATGCTATATAGATGAAACCCCTCATTCATGACCTATCTAGCCAACTTAGTGGTGAAGTAACTACTTCAGAACAAGCTAGAGACTTCTTTTCTACTGACGGAAGTATTTTTAAGGTCAAACCACAGATTATTATTTATCCCCGCAATGAGACTGATGTAGTAAATACCGTAAAATACTTAAATTGGAAAACCCAAGAAGGAACCAAGGTGGCAATTACAGCGCGAGGAAAGGGTACCGACCAAGGTGGTGGCGCTCTCGGAGATGGCGCCGTGTTGGTGTTTCCAGCCCATATGAAGGGCCTAAAGGATATCACTACTACCACAGTTACTGTCGAGCCAGGTATGATTTACTCCCACCTGCAAGGAATACTACAAAGCCATTGGCGCTTTTTACCACCTTATCCGGCAAGTATAGACTTTTGTACTGTTGGTGGAGCTGTAGCGAACAATGCAGCTGGAGAAAAAACAATTAAATACGGAGCTACGCGCAATTGGGTGAAGAGTCTAAAGGTTGTATTGAGTAATGGCGACGTAATTGTCACAGGCCGTCTAAATAAAAAAGAACTTAAAAAGAAAAAATCCCAAGCTGACTTTGAAGGCCATCTGTATCGTGAAGTAGATAAATTGCTGATGGATCACAAAGAAACGCTTCACAACTCTAAGCTTACCGTTAGCAAGAACTCAGCTGGCTATGACCTGTGGGATGTGCGAGGCAGTGACGGCTCATTTGATCTAAGTCAACTTATTATCGGGTCGCAGGGTACACTCGGAATTGTTACCGAAATTACCTTTCACACAGCACCATACAATCCCCAGACCAACCTACTAGTGGGGCATTTTGATGACCTTAAAAAAGCCGAGGATGCAGTACGGAAAATACTTCCACTTGACCCAAGTGCTGTTGAGATGGTGGATTACCACACGCTAGATTTTATGCGTGAGAATAAGCCAGAAATGTTACACGGTATAGACATAGAAGATTTACCACAACTAATCTTGCTTGTTGAGTTTGATGATCATAAACCAAAAGATCGTAACAAAAAAGCTAAAAAAGCTCATAAGATACTCTCAGAATTTACCAAAATAGTGCGTACTGCCGATACTCTAAATGAGCAGACTGAGTTGTGGCGCATTCGCCGGGGAGCTGCAGCAGTAATCTGGACTCAGCCGGGTGCCAAAAAGGCCTTACCAATCATTGAAGATGGCGTGGTGCCTGTTGAAAATCTCACAGAATACCTTGATAGCGCATACGGTTTGTTTAAGAAATACGGCATCAAAATTGCTACCTGGGGTCACGCGGGTAACGGCAATATGCATATGCAACCATTTCTTGACCTCAGCAATATGCGTGATAGAGCGAAGATTTTTGAGCTGACAGATGATTACTACAAAATGGTGATCAAATACCACGGTAGTACTACTGCAGAACATAACGACGGTATTATGCGTGGACCTTACCTAAAAGAAATGTTTGGTGCGAAAATATATTCACTTTTTGAAGAGATAAAGACTATGTTTGATCCTCTGCATATTCTCAATCCAGGGGTAAAATTAGGGGTCTCAAAAGAAGATGCTATGGTTAAGATGCGTAAAGAATACTCTATGGATCAACTGTACGAGCATCTTCCATCTACCTACAACCACTAATCATCATGTCTATCAATAAAAAACTTGCTAAGGCTACACTCGTTATATTACTTATTGGTTCTGTACTGCTTGCATTGTATGGCAACAACATAGGTATACTTGGTGTTGGAATTTTATTACTCATCTACTCAGTATGGGGATTTATTTCGGCTCAAGGAATTTGGGATAATTATAAGAAGTATTACAAAAAAATTCCTAAGAAAAACCAGAATATATGGAATGAACCAAAAGAGATTTATTTTGTAATAAATCGCTATATATTCATTCCATTTGGCTTTGCAGTAGGGTCATTACTTGTATACATGTACTGGTTACTCAAGTAGTACTCAAAACAGCATGATTATGTTACAATAAGCGCTGTTATTTCCAAACAATAGTCTATGCGGACGTGGTGGTTCGCTAGCCAGCGAATGGTAGACACGCAAGTCCCGATGCTTCGATCGGGATCCCGACTTTCCGTCGGGGCTGTCGAGCGCTAGCGAGCAATAGACAATAGGCTTGAACAAGCCCCTCAATATA
>CAYNHH010000015.1:0-17490 GCA_964397085.1 uncultured Candidatus Saccharibacteria bacterium | reverse complement strand
GCCATACTCAACTCTGGCAGATTGTATATAGCCCACACGGCGTAAAGGGCGGATATGAATCTGTACGTTAGTGGCCAGAATAGAAAAACCCCAAAATTTCTTTTGGGGAGGTGATCACTAGTGATCGTATACAACTTCTGGAATTCCATCGAGAGCTAGACTGTAGTTGCTGTAGCTGCTGTCACCGGTAATCTCTCGATTTTCACCGAACACTCCAGGTAACCCACATTTTCGGTACTCATCATGCAGCGCCTTGACCACATCAGCTTCTGTATTGGGTGGAATCCGAAATTCAAGTTCAACTATCACAAGTCCAGCACAGTTACCCATAAACTCATCGAGCTCATAGAGATAGTTTTCGATCCAAAGCGTGGTGCGGCCTTTTTCGACCGAGCCAATAGAGCTATTTTGCATAAGATCGTATACCCACTGCTCAGTATCAACTTCCCACTCTGCACCAGCTGAAAAGTTTTTTGGCCCCTTGATGGTTTGGGTGTAGTGATTACCCTTAGTACCCACCGCTTTACGAAATCTCTGACTTCCAGTAGTGGTAGGGGTGTAGAATTGGGTGATATGCTCAAATCCTTCAGATCTAACAAGCTCAAGAGTGCTTGTGCTGGGCATGCCATCAGTCAAAAGCCAACGGCGTTCATCTTCGATCTGCATGTTGCTCCTTGGTGTTGTAGGTGCTGTGGGTATAGTATCAATATGGTTATCTTGTAACTAGTCAAATTATTTTACCTGAGATTGGTGTGCACAAACGAGTTTATGATGAACGCAGGAGTGATATAATATGAAAATGACAAATGCAGATTACAATTGGAATCTTGATGATATTGTGACATTGGTAGAGTATCCTGCACTATTTGATAAGACTCGATTGCAAATTGATGAGCTTTCAGATACTTTTGATACAACTGTTGAGCCAGGAATGAGTGAAGAGGATTTTGTGCAATTTTCAAACCTGTACGAGCAGGCAATTGAGGGCCTACAACGCCTTGGAGGTAGAGTAGGACTGATGGAGTCAGCAAACCAGAAAGACAAAGTTGCACTGAAGCTTAAAAATCAGCTCAAGAATCTGGAGATACACTCAAGTGAGAAAACCCAAAAGATCAACCAATGGCTGAAGGGTAGGCCTGTGGCAGGTAAAACAGCGCTTGATGATACCAATGCTAATCGACTATTCTTGGCTGTGCCAGACCTCACCTATGTATTACACTATTCTCGCAAACAGGGTAAATATAGCCTAGGTGAAAAAGAAGAGAGTATTATAATTGCCAAGGATAGCAATGGCGTAAATGTAGTGAATGATTTGCGTGACATTATTGAAACAGAATTCAAGTTTCATTTTAAGCCCAAAGGTAAAGAAGTAGAGGTAGTTGAAACTCTAGCAGAAATTAATGCATTGACATATTCTCTCGACCCAAATATTCGTGAAGAAGCTTATAGAGCACGTTTTGCTGAGTACGCTCAGAATATTGATAAGTTTTTTATTATATATCAAGCCATAGTCAAAGATTGGAATTATGAAGCGACTTTGCGGGGTTATCCAAGTGCTATTAGTATGCGGAATGACTCTAATCATGTGTCTGATGACGCGATCGCAACTCTTATGGAGGTGTGTAGTGAGAACTGTACAGTCTTTCAAAAGTTCTTTGTGTACAAAGCAGGATTACTGGGTGTAGAGAAGCTTAGGAGATTTGATATTTACGCCCCTATTGGCAAAGATACCGTGAGTGTAAGTTATGAAGAGGCCCTCGAGCTTGTTTTGGATGCATTTAAGGATTTTAGTGAGGATTTTGCCAACAAAGCTCGACAGGTAGTAGAAGCAAAACACATTGATTCTCATCCAGACCCCAATAAACGCGGTGGAGCATTTTGTGCCACTATTACACCAAGTATTAAACCATATGTACTGTTAAATTTTGCTGGCAAAGGTAGAGACGTCAGTACGCTTGCCCATGAGCTTGGCCATAGTGTACATAGTATTTATGCTGACGGTCACAGCGTTTCGTCTCAACACCCCACACTTCCGTTGGCTGAAACAGCATCAACATTTGCAGAGATGATATTATTTGAAAAGCTACTGGCAAAAACTCAAGATACAGCACAAAAAAAGCTGATGCTTGCCGATAAGATTGCTGATAGTTATGCTTCGGTATTAAGACAGAATTTCTTTGTAAAATTTGAAATAGAAGCGCATAAAAAAATACAAGAGGGGATCACCGAGCCAGAGCTATCTGAGCTGTGGATGCAAACCTTGCGTGATCAGTTTGGTGAGAGTGTAGAAGTAAATGAGATGTTTCGTCATGAATGGGCATATATCCCACATATACACCACACACCGTTTTACTGTTACGCATATAATTTTGGCGAACTACTAAGTATGGCGCTGTATAAGCGTTACAAAGATGAGGGTGAGAGTTTTATTCCAAAGATTGAAAAAATTCTCGCCAGTGGTGGTTCTGAAAATCCAGCCGAAACTTTGCAGGCAGTGGGCATTGATATGAGCAGTACCGAATTTTGGCAGGGTAGCTTTGCAATCATTGAAGACTGGATGAGTCAGCTAGAGGCATTATGATAAAGTTTGTTATTTGGGATTTTTATGGAGTATTGTATTTTCCAGATAGGGATAAGCTTAACACCGAAATTTTTGAATTCATTGAAGACCATAACAAAAAATTCGGCTTTGGTATTGTTTCGGCAATCAACACTGACTTATCCGGGTGGCTGCAAGAGCGAAAGGTGAAGCGCTATTTTCAATTTGTGAAAACCACTCTTGAGCTTGGCTTGCCCAAAACTGACCCAGGGTTGTACGAAATGGTACTGGCAAGCTTTGAACTGAAGCCTGAGCAAGTATTGCTAGTAGATGATTCGGCTGAGAATCTAAATGCTGCAAAACAGGCTGGCTTGCAGACTTTGCGCTATGCAAAGACCAAGCCGTTTGCAGTACAAATTGACAATCTACTTAAGTGAATTTTAGTAGCCAATACTTTCATTTATAATTATCACTTCTATTCTGTTAAGATTTACCTCATTCTCAATAATTAGCCATTTCTTAATTTCACTACTAGGCATGCCATAAGCTTTCTGCACTCTCAGACTCTCCAGAGGTAAGACATATGACTCTATTCGTTCCATGGCTTCTGGCAAATCTTTGACAATCTTCTGTGCACCCACTACAAATATTACTTTCTCGGCACCATACGCGTAGGCTGGTAGTTGCGAACCGGTATTTGATACTATCACTAGCTTTCCGTCTGTCGTTACTGCATTGACGCTCCCCACTGCTACCTGCGGTGCTGCACCAAGTCTGCGCATTTCATCAGAATCTTTTTCACGATCCATGCTGTTAAGTTTTTCTCTCACTGAATTGTATTTACCAGATGCATTAATCGCACTGGCTATGCCCGTGGCTTCAAGAGTATCTGAAGACATGGTAAATACTTGAGATTTTTCTGGTACTAGTTCTAATACTTTTAGCTTCGCGGCATGTGAGTTCTCAACCATTGTTGCGGTGATGTTGTGGCTATTGAGAGCTTCTATTGTGGTCTGAATTTGTTTGTCACTTGCTATTTGTTTGTAATCTTTCATTTCTCGCTCCTTGTTAGTATTCTATTGTATTGTATACACTATAAAAAGTAAAGTAGTTACATAATGTATAGTAACTGTGTTTTTGTGGTATAATCAAGACATTATGAAAAAACATCAAGAAAATTACCAAGATTGTGGTATGACTAAGACATTAAAGATAGTTGGTAGTAAGTGGACAATGCCAATACTGTATAGCTTATTATCTGGCAAAAAACGTTTTTCAGAACTACAGAAAGAGCTTGGTGTGAGTCCACGAACATTGTCGATGCGACTTGATCAGCTAGAAGAAGATAAAATAATTTCTAGAAAAGTATTTCCGGTAATTCCACCAAAAGTAGAGTACTCTCTTACGGCAAAGGGTGATTCTCTCAATAAAATTGTTGAATTGATGGCTGAGTGGGGCAAACAACACTAGTCTGTCACTTTTGAAGCTTGCTTGAAAGACCTCCTAGCTCTGAAGTCATCTTTTTGAGCTGATCATCTAGAGCAGGGATATGGTTTTTACCTGTATCAGTAAATACTTCCTGAGCCTTCCCAATTGAAATTGCATTACGAATGGCGTACATATTGAAGTTACTTACTACTTGTCTCAGTTGTTCTACAGAACGGGTACCACCAAAAGGACTATCTGAGTAGCTAATAAATGCAATTGGTTTTGACCACCACTCCATACCTAGCCAATCAATAGCATTTTTGAGGCTTGCAGGGTACCCCCGATTGTATTCGGGAGTGATAATTATATAGGCTGTACCTTCGTCAATTTTAGCCGACCAGTTTTGCACTATCTCATAAGGGTATTTTTTCTCTAGTGCAAATGGTTCTTTTTTGGCATCTACAAATGGCATTACGTAGTCTTCAAGATCGAGCATTTCATATTGAGTCTTGTTTGCATCTAGCTCTGAAGTGACCCATTTGGCTACTCGCTCGCCAAGACGACCTTTGCGTACGGATGCAAGTATAATTTTTAGTTTCATTTAGCAGTACTATTCTTATTTAGATCAAGTGCACACGAGTTGATACAGAAGCGTTGGCCGGTAGTTTGTTTTGGGCCATCTTCAAACATATGCCCAAGGTGAGCACCGCAGTTACTACAGACTACTTCAGTGCGATGCATGCCGTGACTATTGTCTTCTACTAGCTCTACAGAATTAGGTGCAGATTGATCAAAACTAGGCCAACCAGAGTTACTTTCAAACTTGGTTTCAGCTTCAAAAAGCTTTTGCCCACACACTACGCAATGATAGCTACCATCGCTGTGTTCATTCACATACTTACCAGTAAATGCAGGCTCAGTCCCTTTGTTTTGGGTGATCTCTACTGCTAGAGGGTCGAGTTCTTTGAGTCTTTTTGATTTTTCTACTTGATTCATAAGCTCTATTGTACACCAACGTGCAATAATAGATCTATGATTGTTGAAGGCGTATGGAATAGTCAGTATGGTGATTTTGAGCTCAAATATTATGATGCTTTAGATTTCTCAACGCTTCCGACTGATAAGATCCGTAACGTTGTAGGTGTGTGTTTTTGTGGTGACAAACTGCTGATTGCTCACAATACCAAAGGATACTGGGGGTTTGTGGGTGGAACAGTTGAAAAGAACGAACAATACGAAGATACTTTGAAGCGAGAAGTACAAGAAGAATCAAATATGAAAGTCGTAAGCTACAAAGCTATCGGATATCAGGCGGTAGCTACTCAAGATGGTGATATTTATCAATTGAGATATGTATGTAGCGTGGTGCCATATGGAGAATTTGAGAAAGACCCAGACTCAGGAATTGATGAGATCAAGCTGATTGATCCGCCAGATGTGAAGCAGTATTTTGATTGGGGCAAGATTGGTGATCGTATTATGCAACGGGCCTTAGAATTAAAGGAGACATTATGACCAGTAAGGAATTTGTCAAAGCAGAACGTAAGTATATGATTGGGCTTTTAAAAAAACTTACCTCAAGGCAGTGGAGTGCGAGTACTTTGTGTGAGGGCTGGACTGTAGAAGATTTGGCAGCACACATAGTGGTGCGCGAAGGAGTAATTGGCCCAATCGGTATTGTCGTGCCTCAATTACACAACCTTCATGATAGTCGTGTAAAGAGACTTGAAATGAAGGGTCATAAAGAAATAATTCGTAAGCTTGAGCGGTACCCTTGGTGGATGCCGGCTGTAGCAAATACTGGTGAGTTCTATGTGCATAATGAAGATTTGTTACGTGGTGATTTACAGATGAGCAGACCCCAGCCAAATGCTGAAGCACAGAAGATTTTATGGAGCTCACTGAGTGGTCTGGTGAAGATAAATAAAAAAATGGTAAGTGACTTGGGTAATCTGACCTTAGAGAATTCACAAACCTCTGAGGTGATTATTATTACGAATAAACATAGTAGTCATGAAACTACTATCAAGGGATTTGCCAGCGAGCTACTTCTTTATTGCTATGGACGAAGAGATGCCGCGAAGGTCACAATCAAAAAAGTTACGCTATAATAGTGTATATGGAATCATTTCGCCACACAGATGAATTACCTGATAAGGCAATGAAAACCCGTGTGAAACAGGCTGGTGCTGTTGGGGTAAGTGCTCTGGCAATTATGGGGGCTACCGCAATCGATAAGATGGCAAGTGCTGAAGTAGAATCAGCTTCGACGAGCCAGATTGTGTCGGCTGAAGACGTGCACGGTGCGAGGTCAGAGATCCTGAAGCAAGTTCAGGATGACAAGAAAATGAATGGTGAGAAAGATGAAAGCTCAAAAGTTGAGGTTGTTCGTTCTCCTGAATCTGGTGATAGCTATCATGAGCCGGCACAATGGTGGCCTATAGAAGTCAAACAAAACTGGTTACTCATTCAATCTAAAGCAAAAGAGTATGATCTAGATCCTTACTTGGTGGCTACAATTGTGACTGAAGAATCTGGTGGTCAAAACATTAGCAATAGGTCTGGTGCTCAAGGACTCATGCAAATTATGCCAAGCACTGCTCAAGAGATTGCACGCTTGCGCCATAGGTCTTATTACAATATGAATGATATGGCTCAAAATCTAGATTATGGGTGCTGGCTGATTCATTATATTGATGAGAAGTATATTAATGGTAATGGAGTTGATATCACTACCGATATGGGGCTTGCAATGCTGGCGGTTGGCTATGGTGATGGTGAGGGTGCATTGCGCGTTTGGATGAGCAATGGGTATCAGTCACAGCATTTGAGTGATCAGGCAAAACATGTCACACCGCTTTGGACTGATATGTACCATAATAGAAATAACCCAACTAGTGTTGTTTATTCACATATGAGAGGAGGAAAGTAATGCCTACGAAAAATTCAAGAATGAAAAATGTATTGGCCGATTTTGGTGGTGGGTGTTTTTGGGGTGTTGAGGAGGCTTTTCGTACTGAAGCCAAGGTAATAAAGACTACCGTAGGCTATGAAGGCGGCACGGTAGACAATCCTACCTATGAGCAAGTATGTTCACATACTACTGGGCATGCTGAAACCGTGCAGGTAGAGTATGATCCTGGTATTACAGCCTATGATCAGCTGCTTGATATATTCTTTAAGCATCACGACCCCACTCAACTTAATAGACAAGGGCCCGATGTAGGGGATAGCTATAGAAGTGTTATTTTCTATCATACACCAGAACAAAAAAAGGCTGCTGAAGCTAAGATAGGTGAGATAAACCAGTCAAAGAAATATCCAGACCCAGTTGTTACTCAAGTAGTTCCGGCTCAGACTTTCTGGCATGCTGAGGAGTATCACCAACAGTATTTGCATAAGCGCAATCTTGGCGTGTGTTATTAGATTACTACATGCATATAAGAATGCCCTAGTAAGTTTTAGTAGGTATTTATTTTCTGATACAATATAGATATGAACTCGTCTCAACTATTTCAGTTGGTTGAAAAAAACCATACTCTGTATTTGGCTCGTGGCGGTGGTGGTGGCTCCAGTAGTCATTCCTCATCATCTTCAAGTTCAAGCCGAAGTTCTTCTAGCTCATCTTATCGTTCAAGTACTACTGGGGGATCAGGCGGTGCAATGCCCTGGTGGTTTACGTTGATGTTTGTTGGGCTTATGTTTGGTCTACCAATTCTTGTAATCATTTTAATTTTACGTGCTTCAAAGAAGGGTGGAGGTGGTGCTTCATCCTTTCAACCTCCAGCAGGATTTGTCGATCCTGACAAAGACCCCAAGGCAACTGCTGAACAAAAGGCATTGGCTGTTGAGTCTCGCAAAGTATTTATGACATTTCAGAAGTCTTGGTCTGACTTCGATCTCAAAGTGATGAAACAGGTAACGAGTGATGAGTACTATAAGAAAATGGTACTTGAGCTTGGTGTTTTGCAGAATTATGAGCGTCAGAATATTATGGAAAATGTAAAGATTGCTGATGCGTACTTAGGGCCAAATACTGCGCAAAGTGTTCAAGTCTATTTTTTTGCTAGTGCAAATGACAAGTTGATTGACCAAAGAAATGGAAAGGTAGTCTTCACAGACACAAGCTCTTTTGCAGAACTGTGGACATTCGTACGCTCTGGTAAGAAGCTTGTTCTTGATAAAATAGATCAAGTCACATCTGAGGCGAGTAAGTTTGATACTGGAATTGCTCAATTCTCAAGTGACAATGGGTTTTATTATGACCCAGACTTTGGCTGGCTTATGATGCCAAGTAGAGGTGCTATCTTTGGGCCTGCTGGCTTTGGTAATGCAGATATCAATAATCATGTGATTGGCTATTATGGTAAAGGTGCAAAAGCAAAGATTGTTGAGTTTTACAGTTATGAACCAAGAGCGGGTGCAGGACTTAGTCCAATAACAGTTGCTCAAGCCATACTACCTAAAAGCTATGATGATATTTTGGTAACAGAAAAAAGTTGGTATGGCTTTAAGCCCAAAGGGAAAGGGCTCAATAAGATAGAGACAGAATCTGTAGAGTTTAATAAAAAATTTGCTGTTTGGGCGGCCAATCAAGATCAGGCTACGAGCTTTGAGCTTCTTGCCACTAACTTTATGGAGCGAATTTACGCGCTTGACTTTGAGATAAACATTGAAGTGGTAGATAATGTACTGTATTTGTATAGTCCAAGTAAAAACATTAAGTATGCCGATATGCTTGATGTGTTGAGCTGGGCGTTTGATGAAATGAAGATGTAATAAGGAGGACTATGAAAGAAGAATTGGATGTTCAGAAGGATCAAGAGGAAGTAAAGGACTTGCCAGTAAAACCTAATCACGCAAAATTGTTTGTTGGTCTGGGCATAGGTCTGATTGTATCCGTAGTTCTGGTAGTTGTGGGCTGGCTTTTTTGGCCAAAGACTACCAAAGCGCCTAGTAATGAAACTACTCAAGATACATCTACTAAGGAGTCCGCCCAGACTACAGCACCAAGTTCTAGTACACCAAAACTAATCATTGGTAACCCAGATGCCAAGGTTACTATTATTGAGTACGGTGATTTTAAATGCCCCTTGTGTGGTAGATTCTATAGAGAGACAGAGCCTCAAATTAAAAAAGACTACATTGATAGTGGTAAAGCTAATATTGAATACAGACCATTACCAATCATCGCCAAAGACTCAACAGTCGCTGCACTAGGTGCCTACTGTGCAGCCGACCAAAAAAAGTTTGAGCAGTACCATAATGCGTTGTTTGATTATATATATAAGAATCACTACAGCAAAAGCCTGAAGGATGAGAGCTCTGATATTTTTACTCTTGAGAGGCTCAATCAAATCTCTACCGAGCAAGGGCTAGATACTACTATCTTTAATGCTTGTATGACTAGCAACAAATACTCATCTGCCATAGACGCAAGTGAGGCTGCGGCGAAAAAGGATGGTGCAAGTAGTACACCAACTATTATCATTGGTAGCCAGAAGATATCTGGGGCTCAGCCTTTTGCAATTTATAAGCCGCTCATTGAAGCACAATTACGATGAAGCTCTTTTTACTGAAGGCCAAGCTAAGCCTTTTCTCGATAGGCAGAATGTATAGACGCTACCCATGGCTTATCTTGGTAGCGATACTGCTTTCTACTATTATCTTTGGTATTTTACTTTGGATGTTTAATTTGGGATTACTAGGGTATGTACTGTTTCAGGCTCCACTGACTTTTGCAGAAAAGTCAGGATTTATTTTTGGTGTGTATACAAGTGTGCTTACTAATTTTGATGCTCCGCAGGCTGCAGCATTGTTTTTGTTTGCCATACTTTTTGGTATCAATCTTAGTATGTTAGTATTTGTTATGTATGCGCGCGGCAAAGTAGTAAAGCAAAGCCAGAAGACAGGATTGAGCTTAGTATTTGCAATAATCGCTAGTGGTTGTGCAGCTTGTGGTACATCAATACTCACACCCGTACTTGTAAGTATTGGTGCTGGTGGTAGCTTGGCATTGTCACGTGAGATAGGTATTGCTATTAGTTACTTGAGCTTACTACTGGTTTTGTACTCTATATATTCGCTCGGTGCTGCTGTGGCGAATACTTTGGCGACTATCCCAAGTAAGTAGGTATTTGTTATATCTAGTGATTGTATAACCTTTGCTTTCAAGATACCATAAGTATAATGAAAACTAACAACAAGCTTACTGCTAGCACGACCATTACCCTGAGAAATGGTGTAAAAATGCCTATTGTGGGTTATGGAACTTGGAAGATAGTGCCAGGGCCTAGTGCACACTCGGCTGTTACTCATGCAATAAATACTGGGTACAGACATATTGATACCGCAAGAATTTATCTTAATGAGAAAAGCATTGGTAAGGCTATAGCTGAGAGTGCTGTGCCTCGAGAAGAGCTATTTGTAACTACCAAGCTTTGGAACTCTGATCAGGGCTATGATAAAGCGCTAAAGGCATTTGATAAATCTCTCAAACGACTTGCTATGGATTATGTAGACTTGTATTTGATTCATTGGCCAGAGCCAGAGAAGCGTCTGGAAAGTTGGCGAGCTCTGGTAGATATATATAAGTCTGGCCGGGCAAAAGCTATAGGGGTGAGTAATTTTACCGAGGCGCATTTAGCTGAATTGATTGAACAGACCGAAGAAGTGCCGATGGTGAACCAAGTAGAATTTCATCCATTCTTGTATCAGAAAATGCTCCAAGAATACTGTATGGAGAATAAAATACAGCTTGAAGCGTATAGCCCTCTGGCTCATGGTCGACGTATGCAAGATCCAATTCTTTCAGAAATTGCCGCCAAGCACGCTAAACATGCGGCTCAGGTGATGTTACGTTGGAATCTACAGCTTGGTAATGTCGTGATAGCTAAATCCACTAGCGAAGACCGTATGCAGGATAACTTAGAATTATTTGATTTCGAACTTGATACAGAAGATATGCAGAAGATAGAGGGTTTGAACGAAAACTATCGTACTTGCTGGGATCCTACCGGAATGTAGCTATTGCTAGCTACGATTTGATTTGTTGATAGATTGGTCTGGAGAATAGGTACTTTTTACTCTTGGCTTGGATACCAGCATGATAAGTACTACTAAGCCAATAAATCCGAGCAGTACAGCAAGAATCGCTTGTCCTTGAGGGGTTTGAAAGGCACCAACACGGTATAGACCACCAAAAATTCCAAAACCAATTAAGCCTAGTGAAATACCGTTTGATCCTGGATTGCTTGGACTAATAGTAAGTACACCTAAAAAGATGAGTACTACTGGCCAAAACTGCATGACAGTATCTGAAGCACTTGATTTTATAAGTAGAGATGCAAGCAGATACATGCTGAACAATATTAATGCAAAACCTATAAATAGTGTTGCGGTTCGGTTAGATTTCATAGGCATACTTTATCATCAATATCAGATCTGTGCAAGATAGGCTTTGCTGTTACAGTATCAAAATAATTGGTAAAATTTTCGTGATACAATGTTAGTATGTCTGTTGCAAGTACACAAAAAGATACTATCAATGCGAGTGAAGAGCTTTCTTACTTTGACAAGAAGAAGCAAGAGCAAAAGAAAAAAGGTCACAAACATCCATGGTTGTATCGATCAACAATGGGTCTATTTTTTATCTTTATGCTGTACCTGCTTTGGCCTATCGTACAGAACTGGGACCAGATAGTTGCGATTGTACAGAGTGCAAATGATGCATTGTTATTACTTGCGGCATTACTTTTTTGTTTCACCTTTGTATTCACTGGTCTTGCTATGACCGTTCTGGCTACCAAACCAATGCCTTTTAAGCAGACTAGCTTAATACAGCTAGCCATGGCGTTTACGTATAAGATTTTCCCTGCAGGCTTAGGTGGGCCAGGGCTAATGTATCGATATGCAGTGGTGGCTGGCTACAGTGTAGAGTCTGGACTAGGGTATGTAGGTGCGGTAGAGCTGGTGTATTTTACTGCTTGGTCACTATATTTTATACCAGTAGTATACTTTGGTGGAGGTCTTCAATCTGTTGGTATTACCCCAAGCTTTACACCTGGTTGGAAGACTTTTTTCTTAATAGCAATAATCATTGTGATCGCATACTCGGTAGTTAGGGCTTTTGGCTGGCTTGCAAAAATAAAAGAAAAAATACAGGAGGTGTTGCGTACATTTAGGATTGTCTTGAAGACTCCTGGTAAAAGCTTTATATCTCTAGGACTAATGCTGCTCAGCTATACTCTTACAAATATTGTTTTCTATCTTTGCCTTGTGGCGGTTGGTATTCAAATTCCATTCTGGAACTCAGTCTTTGTATACTTGGTATTTAACGCTATTGGGGCTTGTGGGCCGGCACCTGGTGGGATGGGTACTGTAGAGGCAGCACTTATTGGTGGACTCATGCTGTTTGGGGTAGATTCTACCTCGGCTACTGCGGGCGTAATGATATTTAGAACTATTACTTTTTGGATACCTACACTACCTGGATATCTGGCTTTTCGCTATGGTATAAAACAAAAATTCATCTAGTCAGTGAATATTTGAATATCTACAATTTCTTCAGGTAAAAATCCTTTGGGGTGTTTGAAGCCTGCCTCCCACTTGGTCCCTTTTTGATAGCCAAGATCACTCATCAGCTTAGTAGGGGCGTTGCGTAAGTGAAGTGGTACTGATGCGTCTGGATAGTTTTTGGCGGCTTGGAATGCTGCTGTCATGGCATTTGCTACTGCACGTGACTTTTTGCTCTTGGCGAGTACCGTAGCGCACTCAAAGAGATTGTAATTGCACTCCGGCAGACCTATACGCTCTACGGCCAGAAATGTAGAAACTGCCAGATTGAGTGCAGCAGGGGCAGCAATGCCTATATCTTCGCTCGCAAAGATAATATTGCGTCTAGCAATAAACTTGGGGTCTTCACCACCCTCAATCATACGAGCTAAATAATAGAGAGTAGCGTTTACGTCACATCCACGCATTGATTTGATATATGCAGAAATGAGGTTGTAGTGATATTCACCACCCTTATCATATTTGGCTGTCATTTTCTGCATGGCTTGTTTGATGTCTTCAGCCGTTATTTGTTTGCCAGAAATAGCCGACGCTGCTTCTAGACCATTAAGTGCCATTCGGGCATCGCCACCAGCTAGCTCAGCTAGCAACTCTATTGCTGACTCTTCAATTTTTTTGTTTTTAAATTCTTTCTTGGCACGAACAATAATATCTTTTATGTCGTCTTTTGAAAGTGGCTCGAGTACAACTACTCGTGAGCGTGATAGTAAAGGACCAATCACCTCAAAGCTAGGATTCTCAGTGGTGGCTCCAATAAGGATAATCGTGCCATCTTCAACGTGAGGCAAGAATGCGTCTTGCTGGGCCTTATTGAAGCGATGAATTTCATCTACAAACAGTATAGTTTGGCGCTTGGCATCTAGGTTCTTTCTAGCCTGCTCAATTACTTTACGTACATCTGTAAGCCCGGTAGTAACAGCAGAAATTTCGCTATATTCAAAATCGCCCGAGTGAGCAATTATTCGCGCCAAAGTAGTTTTACCTGTTCCTGGTGGCCCCCACAAGATCATACTCACTGGCTGACCTTTAGTGATTACACTGTGTAGGAATTGGTTACTTCCAATTAGGTGCTTTTGACCAATAACTTCTGTAAGTTTTTTGGGTCTTAGCTTGTCTGCCAAGGGTTGAGTGTTCATATTGGTATTATATCATTTTGCAAAAACAAACCGAACTAAAGCCATAAATATTCTTGCAAATTATCTTAATTAGGAGTACAATCTTCTCATCTTGCTCGTAGGTCAGATATGAACACGGCCAAACCCCTTCTTTCTAGCAACTCACCATAGGAGGTGAATGCAATGACTGTCGTCCAGACAGAGTTAGATGACCAGGTATCACCGTTTGACCCAAGTGAAGAGCGCCAGCGGCGCATTCACAGCCTGGAGAAGCACCGCATCCAATTGAAGCAAGAGCTCGATACGATTGATGACACTCTCGCAGAATTGCGAGGGTAAAGTATTACCAAGACCATCAGCGATGATGGTCTTTTTTCTATATATTACTCAATAACAATTGAGTGGCTAGTTAATGCTCTAGTCTGAGTCTGGTGTAGTGTATAATTAGTCTTATGCTTACACCTAATGAGTTTCTTGCAATTTTGCCATTTGCTTTTGCAGCAGCAGTGAGCCCGGTGCTTTTTACCTTTGCACTCTTAGTATCTGGCCAAAAAGATAAATCGTTTCTCAAGTCTATGTTGTTCTTGTTAGGATCGGCAATTATGATACTTCTTATAGGTTTTGTAATATTCTTTGTTCTCGCCAAAGTTTCTCCATCAAATTCTTTCACAAGTAGAGATGCATGGATAGATATATTTATTGGTTCTTTGTTAGTACTATTTGCACTCAAACAAATTTTTACAAAAAAACCGAAAAAAGCCAAGAGGCCAAAGAAGCTTGGCTTGGTAGCTGCATTTATTTTGGGCTTAGGCTTGATGCTTGGCAATAGTTCAACAATCATCATGTTTTTTCCAGCAGCACATATGGCATCTTTTTATTCTACGAGTATCAAAATACAGCTGCTGGCTGTAATGGTAATATTTTCTCTTATACCTGCATTAGCTCCACCGGTAATGTTACGAGTTATCCGCTCCCAGAATGTGATTGATTCAATTAAGGTATTTATCAATACTAATGGGCGCTATATAATTGCCGGAGTATTTGGTGTGCTTGGCGTAATTGAAATAGTTAAAGCATTAAGATTTTGGTATTAAGAATTGATATATTATGAGTGCCAAAAAAAACGTGCGCAAATCAAAACCTTTAGAAACTCATGCGAGATCGATCGTAAAAGCTGTGGTTTATAGAATAATAATTGTATTATCAATCTTTCTTATCACGTTCTATACTACCAAGCGTCTCGCTGATGCAGCTTCTATTACAGGAATCACGGCAATTACTGGTACTATTATCTACTACTTGTATGAAAGGGTTTGGGCAAGAATAACGTGGGGAAGGAAATGAGCTCTGCTGCAGGTGTGTCTCAAGGTCTTTTGCTCTATAGTAGCACTGAAAGGGCAATAAATAGTCAGCGTTTTTTTAAAACAGGGCCAGGTGAGTATGGTGAAGGCGATATATTTATTGGTGTCACAGTACCACACCAACGAAATGTAGCTAAGAAGTATTACGATTTATCATTAGTTGAGATTACAAAGCTACTCCATAGCAAGATTCACGAAGAACGTCTTACGGCAGTAATTATTTTGGTAGAACAGTTTAAGCGGAGCGACATTGATACTCAAAAGAAGATATATGATTTTTATCTAGATAATACTCGGTATTTAAATAACTGGGATATTATTGATAGCTCTGCACCATATATTGTGAGTGTGTATCTTTGGAATAATTTTGCTCAAAATGAAACTCCTTCAAAAGAGGCCTTGAGAGTACTTACAAGACTAGCCCACTCTCAATCTGTGTGGGAACGTCGAATTGCCATAATGTCGACTTTTTATTTCATACGACAAGGGGATGTGAATGAAACTTTTATTATCGCGAGTGTTCTTTTGCATGATGCACATGATCTTGTTCAGAAAGCGGTTGGCTGGATGCTGCGCGAAGTAGGGAATAGTGTCGGTCATGAGATAGAAGAGCAGTTTTTGAAGCAGTACTACAAGACAATGCCCCGTACAATGCTTCGGTATGCCATAGAGAAGTTTGATGAGCCAAAACGGAAGGCATATTTGACTGGCACTATTTAACTTATGGTTTGATATAGCTGTTATTAGGAGTATTATTCTTCTATTGATCTAGCCAAATAGATGGCACCTATCAAGGAGAATCTTAGTGGACTATCCGCAAAAGACGCAGACCCTGGACTATTACAGACAATATGCCAGTACATTTCGAACAAGTAACTTTGTATTTTGGCAGCATGAACTGGAGGATTTCCATAGTTATCTTCCTGAAGGCAGAGTTTTGGAGGTGGGGTGCGGTGTTGGTGTTGAAGCGGTACTACTTGCTGATTGGTATGAATATGTTGGCTCTGATGCTACACAGGAATGCATTGAGGTGGCACAGAAAGCCAATCCGAATGGTGCTTTCAAATGTATTGACTTGTTTGATCTTGGTGAAGTATTCACTGAAAAATTTGATGGTTTTTGGTGTGCAGCAACATTACTACATGTGCCGAAAGCATTGATGAACCAGGCTCTTGTGACGATTGCTGGGCTACTAAAGCCTGGAGCAGTGGGTTTTATATCACTTAAACAAGGTGAGGGTGAACGAATGGTAGAGTTGCCAGGGCAAGAGGATCAATCGAGGTTCTTTAGTTTTTGGCAGCGTAATGAATTTGCTGCTGAGCTACGAAAGGCAGGATTTGAGGTAGTTGACCTAGTACAGAAATCTACAAACAGTAGGGTATTGCCAGATGTGAAAGAGTTTTGGCTTGGATTCTTTGTTCAGCAAGTAAGTTGATAGACCCAAGAATATCTGGTACTCTAGCCCAAGCACCTACTACCTGGGAGGAAAATGAAGAGATTTCTGTTGACTACAAGCTTTGGGGTATTGATTGGCTGGGTTTCGTACCCCAAGATTCGACGCGCAATCGGCCATCTAGAGGAGAAGTTGCGATGAAGCGAAAATACATATTTAGATTTTCTCTTGGCACGCTACTTGCCATTACGGGTGTTTGGGTCATCAAGAAGAGGCATAACTCACATGTAGGGCAAGAATCTTCCCATGGCATCGGTACATCCACTATGCGTGTCGATGATGATTGACTATATTTTACCTCAACATAAGTTGGGGTTTTTTCTTGAAAATAACTTTGTGATCTGATAATCTACTTCCAGTACCCCCGACCAAGGAGAATGACCATGAAGTTCAGAATTTTTGTAGCGACTGTATCTATGGCGGTAGCTGGCGTTGTTGTTTATGTATTGCGTATGCCACAAGAAGACACGCGTCAGATTGCAAAGCAGCAAAAAGCGGGCAAAAGCAATTATTATTCACAACTTGTGGATAGTGCTCTGAGTTGAAAAACGCTTCTACCTGTGATACTTTGGTTATCCCATCTAGCACTTTTGGAGCATACATTGAGTGACAGTCATATAGGCAATAGTCAGGGTTATCAGTTGGCTCGCATGCTGCCGCTTTTGCTCTTTCAACTTCGCGAGGGTGATTACCATGAATTTGTGGTGAGTTTTGATCGAGGTCTAGATAGTTTTATTGTGAATGCTGTCGCTCATAAGGATTGCGAGGAACATGGTTGTGTAGATGATGATTGCAGGGAGCTAGTTCATAAGAAGTCAACAGTTATTGCAATTAGTGAGCTCGATAAAGTTCTGACAGAGCTTTTCGAGAGCTATAACAGAGCCGTGATGGCTCGATAGTCGTTGCCGCTAGTTAAATTACTAGCGGCTTTTTATTTAGTTGCTAGTGGTAGTACTTGTTGAAATCTTTGTGGCGTAATCACTGCCCAATATTACCTCAAAGTCAGTAACTGGGTACTTA
>CAYNHH010000014.1:0-19421 GCA_964397085.1 uncultured Candidatus Saccharibacteria bacterium | reverse complement strand
CCGTGGCCGTACTACTATTCGCATCAGGAGTTGTGGTTGGAGTAGTTGTAGTACCTGATGCTCCAGTCTGAGAAACATTTGTAACTTTTACTCCACTGTCTTGACCCATCTTTTCAAGTATTGCAATGAGGTTTTCGTAATCTTTTGTAGTTGGCACGGCCCTAAGTATTAAGGTAGCGTCAGATACGCCATTAGCTCCTTTAGTGGTAATAGCTTCATAATTAGGCTTAAGCTCTTGTAGATTTTTCTGTTTTACCTCAAGACTACTTATGAGTTGGTCTTGAGCCTTATTCAGATTAGATTGGTAAATGTACTGACCAGTAAGCCGGTAAATAAAATACCCACCTACAATCACAATTGCCGCAACAATAAGACCTACAATAATCATGTACTTTCGATTAGTAGTATCTTGAGCTATGCTCACTTCTGTACGTGGTACTTCTACTTTTTTTGATGGTTTGGTAGGGGTTTGTTTTTCCATGCTATTTCTTTGCCGAAGCACCCTGACTAAATAATGTTGGGTCTACCTTAAATGTCATACTAAAGGTAACGCTACCCGTTCCCCCCGTACCAGTATCTTTACTGACCGAAGTTATAATTGGATCAGTAAACAATGGTTTTCTTTCGAGGTTTTCTTGAGGCTTAAAATTCACATTATATTCTTGTAAAGTCTTAGAGAATGTACTGACAGACGCAAAAGTTGGTGCAGTACCAGAGATAGTTACTAGGTAGTCACCACTAATCTGAAAGCTAGTGATTTTAATATCTGCTGGAATAACATTGCCAAGATTGCGAAATATCTCACTCACATACAGACGAGATTGCTGTAACGTAGCAAAACTGGCTAAGTTTTCTTGTAAGGTAGTAGCATTTTGCTCAAGCTCACGCTGACTATCGACATCTTTTTGCAGTGTTGCTACTCTCGCCTCACCTGCAGCATGCACCGAGTAGGTATAGCCCAAGAGTAGTAACAAGGTAATAATAATAGTACCAACCACTACTGCTACCACCACTGTAACTGTAGTGGCAAGACGTTTGCGAGCCATGGCCTGAAGCTTAAGTATACGTGCTTCAGGTAATAGATTTATCTGCAGCATCATTGGTGAAAATTCCTCATTGCAAGACCAATGGCCGTGGCATAACTCAAGCTCAAACCTGCCAAGCTACTTTGCAATTCTGATGGGTAGCTAATATTCTGCCAAGGGTTGCCAATCTCTACAGTCAGGCCTGTAGCATTCGCAAGATATAGCGGTAGGCCAGGCAATGCAGTTGTGCCACCAGTAAGGATAATCTTTTCTACCCGTTGAGCCTCGTTCTTTTCTTGAAAGAATGTGATTGATTTATTGAGCTCTTCTACCAGGTGATCTACAACTGGCTTGAGAGTCTTGAAGACCTGCCCTTCTATCTTGGTTTCATCCATACCAAATTTCTTCAAGAACTGATCAGCCTGTGCAGCATCAATACCAAGATTTTGACTCACTACTCTATTCATTGCTCTACCGCCTACGGCCACAGAACGTACTAGCTGAGGCACCATATTATTAACAATAGCAATATCAGAGGCAATCACACCAATATCTACAAGAATTATACATTTGGTGTTATCGGCAGGGCTTATTAGAGAGCGAGCTTGGGCAATTGGGTTTATTTCTAAGGCCAATAGCTCAAAACCAGCTTTTTGAACAATATTGAGATACTTATTGGCAATATTGTTGGGTGCAGCTACTAGAAGCACACTCAGCTCCTGGGTATCAGGGTCTTCTGCTACAACTGCCCAGTCAAGCTTAACTTGATCTATAGCCATAGGTATTACCTTATCTGCTTGGTATTTGATACTCTCAGCCAATTCATCATGATTCAACTTGGGGGTTTTGATGATGGCGGTATATGACTGACTGGCATTAAGACTAGCCACTACATTTTTGGTAGTCACCTTGGCATCATCTGCAAGTTGTTTGATAAGTTCTGACACCTTACCTTGATCAATCTCAGAATCACTCAATAGTAAGTTTTCTGCTATCTCAATATCACCATACGTCACAAGACTTGGGCGGCCATGTAACTCTCGCAACTGTGCCAGCTTAATTGAGCTACTACCTAGATCTAAACCAAAATAGTTATCTTCTTGGGGGAGAAGTTTCATAATACACTCATTTTACCATACCTCTTATGGTATTTTCAAAACAATTAGAAGATATTTTGACCTTAATTCAACCGTGGCGCCAACTCACCAGAATTAATCTGCAAACTAGATGCATTAGGAGCATCACGACGATCTAGTCCTGGAGGTGGCAAAATTATAGACTGACCTGTCAAAACGATGTTTTCTGCAGAATTTACATTAGGATTATTCTTATCATACCAACGACGCGCAAAACTTATTTTATCTCCTGAGGCCACTAATCCATTTACACGTAACCTATTTTTACATGTTTGAACTCCACCAGCTTCTTGAGCGCAGGTAGTAATCTTACCTGTTGCTACGATCATTGCATCAATTTGATTAACATTTTGATTAATTACAACATCACCCTCGACAAAAATAGCAAAATTCGGTAACGACCTTGGTTCAATGGGCCCCGCTGGGTAAGTGTATTTGATATCACTACTGATTGTCAGTGGACCTTTTACCCAAAGTGTACCACGACCACTCACATTGATTTCTGAGGCAAAGAAAGCAGCCAAATTATATGCACCATTCTTAAATTGAATTCCACCATTTGAGCAGCCAAGACTTACATTACCGGTTAGTACTGAAGACAGACCATTCTCTCCCAATTCTCGTGTTCTGTAGGGCGTACAAGTCACATTATTTCCAGCACCATTCTGATCCCAGGTAGATTTAAGTGTGGACTTTAGGTCTTCAAAATTTACTCCTGACATTGGGTAGTTATTCTCTAAGCCACAAGACTCTTTATTAATATTTTGTGACGAACTAAGGGTATATAAATGAGCAGAACAAAAGTCATTTGTAGCACCTCCGTCATTACTGCCCTGTGCAACAACAAAATATGACTCTGGATTCTGATTAGTACTTAGTGGATCAGGACCCCCTGTGAATGGGGTGTTCTTATTGCCTACGTTACCGTGACGACCACCCTCGAAAGCTGTAGGGTTAGAAAGCGCTCCAACTTCTTGCCCTAAGATAGCCCCAAGACTAGTCACATCTCCCTTCTGAGTTTGTACCCAGGGATAGTACTTTGGTCGAAATACTTCACTAGTACCTGGACAATTCTTTATAAGAGTAGTATCCCCATATATAGAGTATCGTAGCCAAGCTGCTGAGTTATCTGGAAACACCATATTGTATGTATATTGAAGATTACCTGGTGCAACGTTTGCATCGTACTGAAAAAATACTCTATAAGTATAAGGATAACCCGATGCTGTCGATTGACCACTGTTAATTTTGCTATATGCAGGTGGTGCTACATACAGATCTCTTGTGGCCGGACGCCAATCAAAACTACCAGTCGTAAAACCACCAAGATTATCTACTGGCGTTACACCAGCTGGCACTTTTACATGCAGCTTAGTTGTAGGCCATGTCCAGTTAGTGATGCCGCTAGGATTATTCATACCAAATGTCATAGCAAATTTTTCACCTGCCTTTGGCTCTGTAGTAGACCCATTTACAGAGATAATATTAGTGTTGCCACAAGTTGCCGCGTATTTCTCTAGATACACATCTGCCCATGTTTGACCACCAGAAGTGACGCCAAAAGCATACCTACCAAAACCATCAGGATTCACTACAGTTCCGCCAGGTGTACCTTTTTGAGCATGATCAATATACCAACCGTCAGCATCAGGGTTAGTCGAGCCTTTTCCAGCACAACTGTCTCCGCCTTTCAGGACATAGTACGTGCCTGCATTCACTAAGGCATTCTTTGAACTTCCTGTTGGCCCAGTACATATTGAGCTGTCACTCTGAACGCTCATATTAAATCTGCCATTAGCGAAGTTACCAACCCCATTTGGCCCATACTTAGTAATTTGAATGTTTCCCTGTGCTCTAGAATAATACACATCAACATTAGTAAGTCCGCTTGTGAGTGGAACTGGATTAAAATTACCATCATATTGATCTGGAGGACTTGCACTTGGCCAATTTACATGGATTTTATCAACTTTCCAGCCAGAAGTCGGCGTTGTCTTTACTGAGTAGTTGAATCCTCCTGCTGGCAAACCTAAATTATTAAATGTTCTGCTGTGACTACTTCCTGTACAGCCCAGGTTTGTAAAAAAGAAATACAAGCAAGCATCAACTTGGCTATCATCACTACCATACTTATATATGCTAATCGTGCCAGATGAAGGTGGTGGTGGTGGTGGTGGACTCACCGTCCACGAGTAACACGTTGAACCACCAGTATCCGCATGTCTTTCTCCGTTATAGTATGCAACTAAATCATAATAAAAACATCGAGTGGATGTACCTACTGGCAGAGTAGCGTAATTAAAACTCATCGATACAGATCCCGCCTTTGACTCACCTGCACCGATAAAATCAAAATTTGCGCTTCTCGTACCAGGAAAATTAAATCCACTATCCCAACCAGTGACAGTTACTGAAACACTTTGTGCGCCGTTACTGCTATAAATATAGCCATTTGGACTATTTACAAACGCACCTAGGTACGCAGTTGTGAAGCTATCGTCTGCCCAAGCAAAGCCCATTGTACACTGCGACCTGCTACCCAGAGTGCTGCCTACTAAATTCTTGAGCCAACTTGGGGCAACTGGTCTCTCACCTCCGGCATTGATCATTGAATTATAGGAACCGGAGCTACCATACGTGCCTATACATGAGCCTGCACTAGCAGCAAGAGTACTATTGTTGCTCAGAATAACAGAACCAAAGATTGCTAAGCAGATAATAGCAATGATTTTAAAAATGAGCTTCATTTGGCCACCGGTACTTTTGTCTTATTAAGATCAACACCTTCAAACTTTATATCATTCACTACATTATTTTCAGAAGAAGTTGATTTTTGTTGATTCTTCTTTTCTTCAACTTGTTTATTCTTAATAAATCGATAACCAAGAATTGTACCAGTCAGAACGACAAAAAATGATAACACAATTAGACTAATAATTACCAACTTACGCTTTTTCTTGGGTTTACTCACAGAATCACCACCACCTTTGTTAGTTGGTAATTCATCTTGATTAGCTTGTGTCTTGTTATCAACCTCTTTCATACTAGTTACGCTCTATTATAGCGCAGTAGCACACTCATACAAGAGTAATCAAAAAAGATTGTTAGTTTTACTATTTGCATGAATGTAGCCTACATTTAATATGGATATATTTATGCTATAATTATCAGATGAAAAAGCAGTTTAAATGATCAAACTTATTTATGGTATTTGCATTATATTGGGCGTAATTGGCTATCTCATATTTTGGCAGCGCAAAGCAAAGTCGAAAAATACCCAAAGTAAAGATTTTGAAGGCCAGACAATAATCAAAAGTGGTGCAGCCAATCACTTTTACAATAGCGAAGCTGTTGGAGGCCGGCTTACACTCACCAACCAACAGTTGGTATTTATATCGCACAACATGAATATCAACAATCATACACTCAAGATCTCAGTCACAGACATTACACAAGCTGCCAAGCGTAAGACTGCTGGCTTCATTCCTAACGGCCTTGCAGTGACTACCAAAGCTGGCACTGAAGATCGTTTTGTAATATATGGTGGCGGCAGATGGGTAAAAGCCATCGACCAACTCATCTCTGATGAGGCAGTAGTAAAATGAGTCTATCTATTGGCATCGTCGGCTTACCCAACGTAGGTAAGTCGACATTATTTAACGCCCTCACCAAAAACAGCGTACTTGCAGCCAACTACCCTTTTGCTACTATCGAACCAAATGTAGGCGTGGTCAATGTGCCAGACGAACGACTTTATAAGCTTGCTGAGATACTACACAGCGTCAAGACTGTGCCGGCTGCCTGTAGCTTCACCGACATTGCCGGTATTGTACGTGGTGCCAGTAAAGGTGAAGGCTTGGGCAATAAATTCTTGAGCCACATTAGAGAATGTAATGCCATCGTACAAGTAGTAAGGGCTTTTGAAAACGACGACATTATTCATGTAGAAGGTAGAGTTGACCCTGCAAATGATACTGAGATAATCAAAGCCGAGCTGTGTCTGGCAGACTTAGAGAGTGTACAAAAGCGCATTGATAACTTGCAAAAAGAGCTCAAAAAAGACCCTAAGCTAGCGCCAGTCATTGCCGAGCTAGAAGCTGTGCGTGCCATCCTAGATAAGGGCGAGCTCGTAAGCGCACACTACTCTACTCCACCAGAGTCAACTCTCGATTTGCAACTACTCACTGCCAAGCCCTTCATATATGTATTCAACGTTGATGAAGCAACCCTCAGTAACGGCGCCAGAAAAGCTGAGCTCCAAGCACTTGCCTCTGGTTGCCCAGCAATTGTACTGTGTGCCCAAATAGAGTCAGAGCTGCAGGATTTGCCAGAGGATGAAGCCAAAGAGCTACTACAATCACTCGGCCAAACAGAGTCCGGTCTAAACACTCTTATTCGACTTGGATACAAAGAGCTAGGGCTCGAGACATTCTTCACGAGTGGCCCTACCGAGTCTCGTGGTTGGGTAATGCATGCCGGCTACACTGCCCCACAAGCTGCCGGTGTGATTCATACTGATTTTGAAAAAGGATTTATCAAGGCCGAAGTAGTGGATTATGATTCATTTGTAGCAGGTAATGGCTGGGCTGGTGCTGCTAGCGCTGGCAAAGTGCGTCTTGAGGGCAAAGAATACATCATGCAAGACGGTGACATAGTAGTATTTCGTCACAATAGCTAATTTACAATAGAGCTATTTAGCACGCTCTAAATATGCGCCACTACGTGTATCTACCTTGATAGAATCACCTTCTTTAACAAACTGAGGAGCTTGTACTTTGAGCCCTGTTTCTACTTCTACTTCTTTGGTGGTGGCACTTGCACTATTACCTTTGTCTCCACCTGGAGCAGAGGTAACTTTTAGTACCACGTTCTTAGGCCACTCAAAACCTATAATCTTACCTTCAAACATCATTGCGTCAATTGTACTTCCTTCTAGAATGTATTTTGGAATGTTCTCGTCAGTACTTAGCGGTAATTCAATAGTTTCATAACTTTCTGTATTCATAAAGTTGAGTGCGTCACTAGCCGTATACAAATATTGAACGCTTTGACGACTTACATTGGCTGGGGCAATACTGGCATCGTTGCGAAATGTCTTATCGAGCACACTGCCATTTACCATATTCTTAAGCTTAGTATTGACTATACTTCCGCCCCGCCCCATCTGTTTTTGAGCATATTCAACCACCTTGTATGGAGTACCATCTAGGTCGATAAGTGTTTCTTTGCGTAAGTCTGTTGGAGAGTACATATTTTAGAAAATTCCTTTCCTTGAGGGTTGTTAGTAGAGTTGATTGGCAAGGCACAAATGAGAAGCGATGTGATACGTAGTAAGTCTACACTGAACGAGCCTCATAGTTTGTAACACCACCAATCGCTCTAATAACAAGCCGAGGGCGTCTATTTAACTACAAATGGAAGCAAGGCGATATGTCTCGCACGTTTCAAGGCCACCGCAAGCATGCGCTGATGCTTCATACTTGCACCAGTACGTTTACGTGATTCTATTTTACCAGCACTATTAAGATAACGCTGTAGAGTCTTTACATCTTTGTAGTCTATATAGTCGATATTCTCGCTATAAAACTTATTCTGTTTACTTTTATAAAATTCTGCCATAATGTTTCCTTATTATTTGATCTTGATAAATTAGTTCTAAGTAGTTGATTTTTCCAGCTTTGAGACTAGACCAGGTTTAACAGTGCTATTTTGGATGAGTCTCAAGGAAGCAATGCAGGTACTCTAGTGAGACGTAGTACTGCTACTTTGAGCGAGTACCAAAGCTGCTGACGACGAAGCTCGCCAAAAGAGCCTGTTAAAATGGGATGTCGTCTAAGTTAATCTCCCCTTCACCCATCTCCTCAATAACCACATCATCTTTCTTAGCGCCCTTAGGTGCGCTCTTTGCAGCTGGCTTGTCAGATGAGTCATCTGAAGCTACAGAACCGCCATCTGGCATGTCTCCTGCTCCACCAACAAAGTTGATGTCTGTTGCGACTATCTCAGTACGTTGTTTCTTGGTGCCATCAGTACCTTCCCACTGGCGAGTCTGCAGACGACCTACAACTAGTACTTTTTTACCTTTGGTCATATAATTTGCAACGAGTTCGCCAAGCTTACCCCATGCAACTACATCGTGAAACTCAACTGAGTCTTTTTTCTCACCACTTGGATCATTCCAGCTACGGTTGGTAGCAACCGCAAAAGAAGCTACTGACTGACCGCTTGGAGTGGTACGCAGTTCAGGATCGCGTGTAAGGTTACCCATTATAATTGCTTGATTGAAATCCTTAGCCATTATGCTTTTTCCTCCACCTTTTTAGCTGATTTTGCTGCCTTTTTCTCTACTGGTTTTTGATTGGGTTTTTTGAGGTAACGAATATCTTCAATTGATACAATCAAGAATCTCATCACTTCTTCGGTAATATTGAGCTTATCGTTAATTGCCCGAACCTGAGCAGGCTCAATTTCAATTTCGTAAATAACGTAAATACCCCATGCTTGCTTATTGATAACATATGCAAGCTTGCGCTTACCCCAATTGTCTTTCTTATCTATTTTACCACCAAGACTAGTGATAATTTTCTCTACCTTTTGAGTAGTACTCTCTAGATCTATTTCTAAATCAGGGTGAAGTACTACAGCAATTTCGTAGTGTCTCATTGAACTCTCCTTTTTTTGGCACCTCCTACCTAAGTAGGATTTTACTGCCTCGGCTTGTATTTGCGAGGGAGTAAAAAGGCGTTTTAAATATTGCTATAACATCAGCGATTATATCTTATAAAATGCTCTGGGTCAAGGTATAATGAGCACATGCAAAAACTCTCAACAGAACTCGTTGGCAAGCCAGTGTACAGCGTACAAAGCGGTGAGCTTCTGGGTATACTTACAGGCTTCATTTTGCAGTCTGGTGATTTGAAAATGGTAGCTTTCACTGTCAAAGTTGCCTCGAGCCAAGAAATACACTACCTACTCCCGGGAGATATTCGCTACTTCAATGCCCAAAAAATACTCATAGATTCCTTGCAAAATCTTAGCGTATTTGTAGACTTAGTAAGGCATCAACATGCCATTACCGAAAACTACAATATCATAGGTAAAAAAGTCGAGACTTCATCTGGTAAAAAACTTGGTAAGGTAGTGAGTTTTTTGTTTGATCCGGCCCATTATTACGTTACCAAAATCAATGTTTCACCGCCAATACTGCAAAGAATTCTCACCACTAGCCTACTGATTGCACGAGCGGATATAGTTGAGACAAAAGCCAAAGTCATAATTGTCAAAGAAAACCTCGCCAAAATTAAAAAAACTGCACCTGTAGTATTGCCTCAAGGTAACTAGCCATGTCATACTAAAGTAATAACGGAGGTGAGTTTTGATAATAGCTATTTTATGGTTGGCGGTAGTCGGTATTATTATCCGTTTTGTTGTCGCCAAGAGCTAGCTCACTCATCACCTGTTTTACATCACTATACAAGAATCCTTGACGCAACAGATATTGCGTCATTTTTGTTTGATCTTGATATCGCGTCTGTCTCATCTTCTTATGTGTAAGTATTTTGATGGCCTCTATCTGGTCATTGTCTTCTAGCTCTGAGAGCACCTGCTCTATAGTTTCAGAACCTATACCTTTCTTTCTCAGCTCTGCCTGCAATTGGCGACGCGAACGAGGCTTGAAATGCTGTCTATCTTCTACAAAAGTACGAGCCAACAGCTCATCATTGAGATAATGCTCTTTGATAAGCATCTCAAGCACTACTTCTATATATTCTGCATTATAATCTTTACGCAAAAGGTAAGTACGCATTTGCGAAACAGTTCTTGGCCCAAATTGCAGGTAATACAGCGCTCTATTGTAAGTCTTAGTAATAGCTGAGCTTTCTAATATCTTGTCTTTCTCGCCATCACTCAAATTTTGACCAATTTTGAGAGCCAATAACGATAGTTGTAGATCGCTCAGACTACAAAAAAACGCGTCGTCTACAAATATATTGTAATACCCGTCGCGTTTTACTTGTGGCTGAATTTTAGTAACAGTTGCCATAGTGTTGTTGCCTAAAATAGACAGATTATCCTTGATAGCTTAAGAAAGCACTTCAGCTCGAATAGCTTTTTCAATTTCTGCCATTATCTTGGGGTTGTCAGCCAAAAACTGCTTGGCAGCTTCTCTCCCCTGACCAATCTTTTCATCTTTGTATGCAAACCAAGAACCAGATTTTTGAATAAGCTCATGCTTTACTGCTAAGTCAATCATATCACCAGATCTTGAGATACCTTCATTGTACATAATATCAAACTCTGCAATCTTAAATGGTGCTGCAATCTTGTTCTTTACTACTTTCACCTTTACGTGGTTGCCAATAATATTATCGCCGTCTTTGAGTTGCTCACTTCTACGTATATCAAGGCGTACTGAAGCATAATATTTGAGTGCATTACCACCTGCAGTCACTTCTGGATTACCAAACATCACTCCTATCTTCATACGTAGCTGATTGATAAATATAACCGTCGTATTAGACTTAGAGATAACACCAGCTAGCTTGCGTAGCGCCTGACTCATGAGTCGTGCTTGCAAGCCCATATGGCTATCACCCATCTCACCTTCTATCTCTGCTCGTGGCACCAACGCTGCTACAGAGTCAATGACCACCACATCTACAGCACTCGAACGTACTAAGGTTTCACAGATTTCTAGTGCTTGCTCGCCAGTATCTGGCTGAGAAATAAGTAGGTCATTAAGCTTTACACCAATCTTGCCGGCATACTCAGGGTCTAACGCATGCTCAGCATCAATAAACGCAGCCAAGCCACCACGCTTCTGCACTTCTGCCACAGTATGAAGCGCCAAAGTAGTCTTACCGCTAGATTCTGGCCCGTAGATCTCAATAATACGTCCTTGTGGGATACCTCCACCTAGCGCTAGATCTAGCGAGAGGCTACCGGTAGGAATAGTCTCTACAGCCACTTTCATACCTTCACCCAGCTTCATAATAGAGCCCTGACCAAACTGTCGCTCAATTTGCTCTACAGCTAGATCTACAGCCTTAAGTCGTGAAGCTTTCTCTTTTGCGCTTTTACTGCCTTCTACCTTATCAGGCTCGGAATTTTTACCTGGATTATTCACTGATTTCTCCTGTGTTTTAGCTGATTGTTTGTCTACTACTTTTTCTTCTACTGTTGTTGCCATTATACCCTCCTAAAGATATGTTCGGTTTTTATTCAATAATAAATCTACTATACCGAACACTATACGTACATGTCAACACATTTTACAAAAAAGTATTTCTCCACCTATTGTACGTGGTTTGCAAGTATAGTTACAAGTATAAGAAAAACCCCTAGATTTTCTAGGGGCTACCACTAACGAGGCTGGAACAATACTTCTTTAAGATCACCAGGCCAAGGCATACGCCACCACAGCATCTTTTCATTCTTATCTGGTACAGCAAACCGTATGCAACACGGACAATCCACTCGTATCCAGACTATCCCTTGCCCTAACCACCTGTTAATGTGAGCGACAAGACTGTATTGACCGTCACACCGAGCAGAATGCACATGATCTTGATCACATATACCGAGCATTTGTCGTAGAAGTTGCGGGCTCAAACCCCCAAGTCTCTCTAAGTGATTCTGTATAGCTTTGCGAGTGAGATAAATATCTTGTGAGCCTGCCGAGTCCTTCTTAAGACCATTCTCACTCATCTGCAACTCCTAGCTCGAGAAAAGTCATTACTTCATCAGAGTAAATTCCCAACGCATGGAGTTCATTACTCCGCTGCAGCAGTAGGTCCACATCAATATCGCCAATTAACGCTGCAAGCATAAGCCGCTTACGATAAGTCGACACATCTACTGCTCCCTTCAAAAATGCTGCAGCCTGCAAAGCCTGGATCTCTTGTGGCTTGATATCGGGTTTTGGACGCCGAGTTCCCGACTGAAAATTAAGAAAATTACACACACTCAATGGTGCAGGTAAGCGCAATGTCACGGTTTGAATTGCATTGGTCTGCGCAGAGACATGAAAAACCAGATCATAATCAGTACCATCAATGAGTACCTTCTTACCATCTTGTTCAGTAACTTTTTCAATACCACAATCAAAGCCCAGCGCTTGGCTAAAGAATACATTGAGCAACAACTTATTGCTAGGAGCAGGAGTCTTGACCTCGACTGACTGCCAAGCTATCTCACACGTTTTTTTGATTTTTGCCGGCGAGAGTGGCTCAAGTTGCTTGAGCACATCGAGAATTCTTCGAGTAATCTCATTGAATGTCATCTCACTCACGTAGACACTTGTCACAACTATTCTCCTCTGAGTTGTCTAGGTACAAACTTCAAAGATTATATACGACAAAAGTAAGTAGCGCAAACCACATCATTATCTTGTCTATTAACGATAATTATTAAAACTCACCGGAAACTCAAACTTAGCAGCTTTGAGTGCAGCCATCACAGCTTGTAAGTCATCACGACTAGCTGAAGTTACACGAACAGCCTCACCTTGAATCTGAGTCTTTACCTTAGGAAAATCAGAACGAATTAATGCAGTAATTTCTTTGGCTTTGGTCTGATCTAGCCCTTGTACGAGTGGTAATGTCTTACGAGCTACCATATTATTTTCACTGACCTCGCCAGTTTTATCCAAGAATTTCAAGCTCAAACCAGCCTTGATAAACTTACTCTCTAGTACACCCTCTATTGCCTCTAGCTTGAGCTCGCTATTCGCCTCTATCTCTATCTTGTTATCATCTCGCTCAAAAACCAGCTTTGCACCAGTACCTTGAAAGTCATAGCGAGTAGCAATCTCGCGACTCGCTTGATCACAAGCATTGATCATAGTGCTTAAGTCGTATTCACTTACGACGTCAAATGAAGAATCTTTTGCCATAGACTACAGTATAGAGTTTTACAGCTAAACTATCAAGAACTCTTTCTATTACCTATATCTTTTCTGTATTGCATATTCTTAAATGATATCTTATCAACTGCGCGATACACATCATTCAAGGCGGTCTCAAGAGACTTGCCCGTAGCAGTCACGTTCAGTACCCTGCCGCCATTGGTAACTACTTTATTGCCGTCACGTTTTGTACCGGCCTGAAAAATCTGAACGCTTTTGTCAGCAACAACGTTTTCAAATCCTGAAATAACCACACCTTTCTCGCTACTCTCAGGATAGCCACCAGAAGCTAACACTACACATGCAGCGTATTGATCTGACCATTTGAGCGTTTGTGATGCCAAGCTACCATCTAGACACGACTGAATAATCTCAACTAGATCTGAATCCAATAAGCGCATATATACCTGACACTCCGGATCACCAAAACGAGCATTATATTCCAATACCTTAAACCCTTTACTCGTAATAAATAGGCCTGGGTACAAACAACCAACAAATGGATGTTCCAACCGTCTAAATTCATCGAGTATAGGCCTAATAACTGCATCCGCAATACTCTGAAGCTCTACTTCACTGAGTGTATTTACCGGCGCAATCACTCCCATACCGCCCGTATTTGGCCCTCTATCTCCGTCAAAAATTGGCTTGTGATCTTGAGCTACCGGAAACAAGCTATAGTTTTTGCCATCACAAACTGCATGTAGTGATATCTCATAGCCTTCTAAAAACTCCTCGATGATGACTGTACTACCAGCCTCACCATGTCTACACTCTACAAGTAACTCAGTAAGCCCAGCTTTGCAATCTTGTACAGTTTTGCAAGCATACACACCTTTTCCTAGCGCTAATCCATCGGCTTTGATCACGATTGGCAAGTGGCTTTGGCAGTATGCTAGTGATTCATCGTAATCATCAAATATCTTAAATTCTGCTGTTGGTATATTAAGTCGTTTCATCATCTGCTTTGAAAATGATTTTGATGATTCAATTTGCGCAGCGTATTTACTGGGCCCAAATATCTTCAATCCTTTCGACTCAAAAGCATCAACCACACCTAGGGCCAAGGAGTTGTCCATCCCAACTATCGTTAGATCAATAGAACTAGCCAAAGCAAACTCTACTAGTTTTTCAATCTGTGTACTCTCTATAGCAACATTAGTTGCAATGAGCTCTGTGCCAGCATTACCCGGAGCCACAAAGATTTCCTCTACTTTTTTTGATTGAGAGAGTTTCCATGCCAGTGCATGCTCTCTTCCTCCGCCACCTATCACAAGTACTTTCATACTTTTTATAATAACAAACTATTGAGTAAACTGAGTATCTTTATTAAACTCAAGATCGTTCTTGGCCTCACCGGGCTTACCAACAGTACCAAGGTCTTTGCCCATCACTACGGTATTGGTCATTATTACTTGTGTGTTGCCCGCATTACCTGTAGTGAGTTTTATCTGATTTTTTGCCTTGAATAATTGTTGCGTGCCCGGGAGCATAGTACCGCGAAAAACATCTTGCCCATCAGCTCGGACTATCACCCAAGTAGCTTGATTGGATATCTTGACGAGCATTTCTACACCTTCAATAGGAGTTGCGGCCACTGAGGTTGCTAAGGTAGTATTTTTGACTAGGCTAGCAGTAACCGTTTTGGACACTGAGGCAGTTTTTCCCAAGCGATTTTTGGCAGTTATTTTGATTTGGTTAGGACCATCTATAAGCGCCACTCGCTCTGAAAAACTCCCATCAGCATTTGTAAGTACAGGTGAATCATCGATAAATACATCTGCACCGCTATCGGTCTGGCCAGAAATAATTACATAGTTGGTAGCAACTTGGTCTTGACTAGCATTGAGTGTAATCTTGGGCGGCGAAGCCAATACCGCCACCTGCCAGCCTAGATAACTCACAATTCCAATAAACAATAAGGCACTAAAGGCTATAAGGATAGATTTTGACCCCAACGAAAAGCTTTGCCCGCCTAGCGGACGCAAGCTCATCTGATCTTCACTAGTCACTGCTCCTCCTGCTTCACGACTTTGCTTGTAACTCATGCGCTCTTTTTTGTACATATTTACAATAGGTGCTGTGTCAAAGCCCAGATGGTCAGCGTAACTTTTGACATACCCAAGTGCATATACGTCGTCAGGCAAGTGCTCATAGTCACCAGCCTCAATAAGCTCAAGGTATCGCTTACGTATCTGGGTAGCCGTCTCTACCTCCTTGAGTGTCTGCTCGAGTTCTTCACGTCGCCTTTTTAGTAAATCAGCAACAGTAAGACCATTGCCTGATAGAGAATGCAAAGAAGACTTTTTAGATGATTTAGAATCTGGCGTCATATTCTTACCTTAGGTAGTTCATTTACTCTGGTCAAGCATAACAACCAAATACTACTCGTCTCCCCCGCCAATTAACTCATCTACACTACTTACGAGTATCTCACGCGGCTTACTGCCATTAGCCGGCCCAACGACACCCTTTTGTTCTAATATGTCTATAAGCTTGGCTGCACGAGCATATCCTACGCCCAAACGTCGCTGTAAGAGGCTACTCGAGCCTTTATTGGCTGTTATTACTACCTCAGCTGCCTGCTCCCACAAATCATCATCCATAGCGTCATAGCTACCTGCGCCACCTTGTCCTTTGATATTCACAGCCTGAGCGAGCACCTCTTCGTTATAAGCTGGCTGTCGTTGCTCACGCAAGAACTTAGTCACTGCGCTCACTTCTTCGTTACTCACGAGTACACCCTGTACACGCTTAGGCTTTATAAACTCTGAGCTACTAAAGAGCATATCGCCCTTCCCAAGCAGTTTTTCTGCACCACCTACATCTATAATAGTTCGTGAATCAACATTACTGGCGGTAGTTAGGGCTATACGGGTTGGTACATTCGCTTTAATTGTACCGGTAATCACATTTACACTTGGTCTCTGGGTGGCAAGAACCATGTGAATACCTACTGCACGTGCCATCTGAGAAAGTCGTTGTATTAGGCTCTCAACGTCCTTACCAGCTTGCATCATTAAGTCAAACAACTCATCAATTACTATTACGATATACGGCATTCTATCTACATCTTTAAGCTGATTGTATTCACCAATATCGCGCTTACCATATTCTGAGAGCAACTTCAGACGACGCTCCATCTCAGCTACGGCCCACTTCAATGCAGACACCGTCTTGTCTGATTCAGTGATGACGGGCGTAAGTAAGTGAGGAATATCTTGATATAGGGTCATTTCAACATGTTTTGGATCTACCAATATCAGCTTCAGCTCACTTGGAGAGTTACGGTACAACAAGCTCAACAACAAGGCATTGATCATTACTGACTTACCAGTACCGGTAGCACCAGCCACAAGTAAGTGTGGAGCTTTATTCAGATCATAGGTAATAATATCGCCCGCAACATCGCGACCGAGTACAAAAGTAAGCTTAGACTTATTTGACTCATACTGATCAGATTGAAAGATATCTTTCACTCGCACAATAGCACCTTTTTTGTTTGGTACTTCAATACCTACAAGACTCTTACCGGGGATAGGTGCTTCTATACGAATCTGAGTAGCTTCTAGTGCGAGGGCCAAGTTTCTATCTAAGGCCGCAATCTTGCTTAAATTTACTCCTGTAGGAGGCTTTAAGGTGTATTGTGCTACTGTTGGGCCCACGTCCACTCCATCCATTTTTACTTCAAACCCAAAGTCATCAAACGTGTTAGCTATTATTTTAGCATTAGCCTTGGCATCACCAGGATCTGGCTGAGTAGACGTAGCTTCGAGCAAATTGATAGGCGGGTATTTCCAGTCTTTATCAATTGAATACATAATTGGTTCAGCTGATTTTTGATCTGAATTTTCTTCTTTGTCACCAGCGCCAATAGTTCCTTTGATAGGGAGCTTAGTATTAATATGAAACTTGCCTTCTTTGACTTGCTCAGTATTGTCATCTTCACTACGTTCTTTATGAAAGAGCTTGTTAAATACCTCTCGCAAGCTAGCATTGGCCGCAATTACCAGACTTATAAGAAGAAGCATGGTCAAAATGAATATTGCGACAGGTTTGTTTAAGATAGGAGACATCACCGCATATAGTGCATAGCCCACTATGCCACCATAATTGCCAATTTGGGCAATTTCAGGGTTAGTAGGTGCTAAAGCAAAGGTAAGGATAGTACTAAGAAATATGAAAAATGTCACAGTTCCTAAAAAATTGTTGTATTTATAGCCACGATTTTCTTCTTCGTCTGTACGAAACAACAAGTAGGCCGAGAGCAGTAAAGCTACCGGTAATACGTATACTGCCTGACCAATAATAAACTTACAGGCAGCCAGTATCCATACGCCTAGTTGACCCGCTATACCCAGCATAGCAATCACCAAAAACACTGCAATCATTATCAAAAATATCGCGATAATCTCACGTGTTGCTCCAGCGGAAAGCTGTAATTTCTTTTCTGGTTCCTTTTTCTTTCTAGTTTGTCGTTTTCGTTTTCTAGCCATAGTAGTTACACCATTATACCCTCTCCTGGTCACTACTGGCTACAATTGGTAAACAAAAAGTTCTCATAAAGACTCCAACTTGGCTGTTCAAGTAAGTATGAGAACTTTTTATGGTTGATTGGTAGGTATGTGTAACCCTCATTACGCTTACTAGTATAGCACAGTCAAGACACAAAAACAAGTCTTGTCAAATATAGTGTTGGTGGTTATGATTAATGTATGTTTAAAAATACTCTTAGAGGTGTGGGTTTAATAAAGCACGCTTGGGCAAAAATATCTGGCATTGTCGTACTTGGATTGGTTGCAGCTGGTATGGTCACAATCCGCCCACTTATTTCTAAGGCAATTATCGATAAAGTTGTCACAATAAACAACGGCGTAGTACATTTTGCATTACCTCGTTCAATATGGTTATATACAGCATTACTAATTCTTGTAGGTTTAGGATTCGCGATATTTGAAACACTTGAGATGAATGTATCAGGCAAAGCAACTGCATATTTTGATACCGAGTTGCAAATTGAAATATTCAAACGACTATCTACTCAGTCAGTAGATTTTTTTGAAAAAAACAGACCTGGGGTACTAATGAATAAGATATATGCAGGTATTGGTTCAATTCTTTCCTGGATAAGTTTTCTAGCTGACGGCTTGGTTGCACCACTATTTATGGTAATATTCGCACTTATTATTCTGTACCGTACGATACCAGTGGTCGGCATAATCTCAACAATTGCTTTTCCACTTACAGTAATAATTTTTCTGTTCACTGCCCGTAAGGCAAGACCAATATATCGTAAAAATCGCAAATTCTCAGAGAAAGCCGATGGTCACCTTAGCGAAACCTTTAGTAATATTGCAACAGTACGTACTCTCTCAAGCGAGAAAGCCACCTTCAACAAATTCAAAGCAGCAGTCTTATCCTCAAGAAAGTATTCATACAAAGACACAAACCTATGGTCACCATCTATATTTATTAGGGTAAGTATTAACTCTACTGCATATGCTCTGGGTATAGGAATTACGGCAATTGCTGTAACGAAAGGCCAAGCAACAGTTGGAGATATTGCACTAGTTGGACTTTTGATGTATCAGATTTCTGGCCAAGGATTATCTTTTGGACGATTTTTAGATATGAACTACCGCAATGATATTAAAGTAGGTAGAATGCTCACGATATTTGAAGAAAAACCAACTTTTACTGATACTCCAGATGCCAAACCACTTCACGATCTTTCAACAGTTTCTTTTGAAAATATAAGTTTTGATTATCCAGACGGTAAAAAAGGTGCCGTCAAGAATCTAAACTTCGCCATTCAAGAAGGTAAAACAGTTGCACTTGTTGGCCCATCTGGTGTAGGCAAGTCTACGATTACCAAGCTGTTACTTCGATTTTACCACCCAACCAAGGGAGTATATAACATAAACAACGTTCCGGCAGACACCTTCACACAAGAATCGATAAGAAATCATATTGGTATGGTAATGCAAGATGTATCATTATTTAATACCACAATTCGTGACAACTTAGGACTAGCCAACCCTAGTGCCACACAAGCTGAAATTGAAAAAGCGGCCAAACTCGCCCATGCGCATGAATTTATCAAAGAACTTCCGAAAGGCTACAACACTCTTGTAGGTGAACGTGGGATAAAACTCAGTGGTGGGCAAAAACAACGTATCGCTATTGCCAGAGCTATACTCAAAAACCCTCAGTTAATCATCCTAGATGAAGCCACCAGCGCTCTTGATAGTGAAAGTGAGAGATTGGTACAAGACGGCCTCAAAAAGCTTATGCAGGGACGCTCTGCACTTGTTATAGCCCACAGACTCAGTACCGTAATGCACGCAGATGAAA
>CAYNHH010000013.1:0-22514 GCA_964397085.1 uncultured Candidatus Saccharibacteria bacterium | reverse complement strand
TCACGTCGCCAACCCACTTATTGAAGCCAACACCAAAGACCTACGCAAGCTTGTAATAGATAAAAACCTCGCCTGTGGCATAGCCTTTGACGGCGACGGCGATAGGGCCTTTGTGGTAGATAATAAGGGCGATCTATTGAGTGGAAGTGTACTAGGTGCAATTCTAGCCAAAGACATACTCGAGCACAATCCGGGAGAGACCATACTGCATAATGTCATTTGCTCAGATATAGTGCCAGGCACTATCGAAAGTTTTGGTGGCGAGTCTGTAAGAACCAAGGTAGGCCATAGTTTTATCAAGGCAGAGATGAAAGCCCACAAAGCTTTATTTGCCTGTGAGCACTCCGGGCACTTCTACTTCAGAGACAATTACAATGCCGATAGTGGCCTCATTGCCGCCCTCATGCTACTCAAAATACTCTGTAGTACAGATAAGCCTCTATCTGAGATTGCCGCGCCGTTCAAGACTATGTTTGCCAACTCTCCAGAACTCAATTTTGAGGTAAAAGACCTACCAGAAACACTCAAATTACTCGAGCGTAGGTTTGGGGATGGCGAGCAAGACCACCTTGATGGGTTGACCGTACGTTATCGCGACTGGTGGTTCAATGCTCGCCCCAGCAATACCGAGCCCTATATGCGTATCAATATCGAAGCTCGTGATGTAGCCGTACTGCAGACCAAGCAAAGACTAATCACCAAAATACTCAAACATATTTAACGGTTGACAATATGTACTCTATCAGGTAATATTACAAGCTGTCGTGAGCTGTGAAAGAGTACAGCTTGTACCTCAAAATCTGACCAGACTGCCTCAAAGCTGCAGGTCCTTTGTCCCGGGGTCTGGGACGGAGGACACCATATCGCGCTAAGCGAAGAGTAGGTGAGGAACCACGCGTTGTGGAGCGCGCCTCATCGAACAGAAAACGCTGGGCAGTCTGGTCATCTCTAAAGATGTGTCACTTCATCTACATAACAGCCCGTGGGTGCTAGCAATTGGGCTCGCTCGCTGGTAACACCGTAGGTGAAGTGATACTGGGTGTGAGAAGTGATGAGACAGGCGGGCAGGAGTTGTCCTGATACGTCGGCGGATCTTGTCACTTTTCATACCCCACCACAGAAGATCGAGGCCATCGCGGCCGGTCTCTCTTCTGGGAGGGTGGATGTATTCTCCTTGGCCGGAGAAAAAACCCACTCCAGGCATGCTGGCTAGAATACCAGCCGGTGCCCAGGTTGAACTCCTACTCCAAAAGAGCTCAGCCTGGGCACAATGCCACCTTCATGACCATTCTCTTTTACTAGAGAGTGGTTTTTTATTTTTCCTCACTTACTTAAAACAAGTTTATCTGAAATAATAACACTATGATCAAAGCCAAAGATACAGATCGTAATCTACGCGAAGCTATACTCGATCTTCTCGCGTACTGCGCAATCTTCAAGCTAGCCCTAACCGATGAAGAAATCTTATGGTATATACCAGTCAAGGCTAACTCAGTTGGTGTAAGATCTCATTTAAGAAAATTACAGAAAAGAGGCAAGATCAAACAGCTCAAGAGTGGTAAATTTGGCATCAAAAATATCAAATACCCCTCCCAGAAGACCACCGATGCGCATCTTACCCTGCAGACCAAAAAAGCCAAGCGTTGGTCTTACCTGTTTCGCCTTATCCCATCCGTAAAAGCCGTAGTAATTAGCAGTGATGACCTAGTAGAATCTGGCAATCCCAGTACAAATGCCCATTACATCTTCATTACACTGCCCAATAGAATCTATATTGCAAAAGGTGCACTATATTATCTACTCGGTACACTTCGTAAACGCCGCAGTGCAACAAACGACGAAGACAGTGTCTACCTTGATACTTTCTACACAACTGCTGGTCTCCGGTTTGTTGAAAGTATGGGTATCGACGAATTAGGTCAAACACTGTGGTTTATTCTTTCTCAACCTGTGTATGGCAAGCAGGTGTGGCAAGAGGCCATCAGAAACAACCCATTTCTATACAAAAGACTCCCTAACTATCCCTGGCAACACCACAAGTCAAAAATATTTTCATCGTTTAGCCAGCGGCTTGATAAACTGGATAATATTGGCTATCGCAAACACCTACGCCACATTGCTGACCAGCCAGAATTTCAAGACAAAAAGGCTTTGCTGCGCATACGGCCGGACACTCTTATAGCTCGCCCTAGTCACAACGTCAAAATGAGTAAAATAAAGAGTAGGTACAAAGAGATACGTTCCAATCTGTAAAACCAATTTTATCAAAGCATAAGTGTTGACTTTTACTAACAAGTGTGATACTATTGTTAGCACTGCTTGAGAGCAATCTTGAGCATTGCAACTTGACGAAGTAAAAGTAAAAAAGTAAAAACGGTCTTGAGGACCGGCCGCGTGCCACGACGTTGGCGCATGCGGCGAGCCCCTAGGGGCTCGCCCTCGCCAACAGGCCCATTGTGAAATGTTCGGGCCGAAGCATCCGTCGCCGATCCTCGAGCGGGAGCCATCCGGCTCCTTCATCGTGGCCGAGAGGTCCTTCCTGGTAACCAGCCCAGGAGCCTCTCGGCCACGTTCCAACCACCCGCATACGCTAATAAAGAGGAGTGTAAGTGGTATTTCGAACCAGGTAGCCTGTCTGGATAATTCAGGGTAGTCGTTGTCGCCGCGCGAGGCGACCGAACCCTGCCAGACAGGCCTCGTCCTTGTTCACCGCCGAACTAGTGAAGAGGAGCTATGTTCAAACAGCTCACCAGATAGCCTCTTTGATGTCTCCGGGAGAGAAAAAGAATCCATTCAACGGAGCGTTAGAGGGGCAGCCCAACAATCTGAGCTATATCCCCCATACGGGTGATGCTTAGGTAGGGCAAGAAGGTGCGGGAGGCCGCGGAGACATAAACAGGGTATGGTAGCGGTGTGCAGAGTCACTAAGAATTCCTTTGTAGAGTACGGCCGCTGAAAGATATTTCAGCGACTCAAAATCTGCACAGCGAAATCAATGTGACACCGACACAGCAACCAGAAAGAACCCTCTCCGCGGCCTTGCCGCGCAACCCATATAGCTTTTACTTCGTCTCTTTTCCAGATCAATTAACTAAGTTAATTACTCTGAAGAAGACTGCAAAAACACCCACTTATTGTGGGTGTTTTTGTTATGCTTGACTATACATTTCACCTCTATTACACTACTAATTAGCACTCTCACATAATGAGTGCCAATTGTAACATTGATTGCAGTATCTGAGCTTTAGCGAAGAATCTATGCTTGAGATGCTTCGGAAGACCTCAGTACAACAAAGCGAAAATATAAACAAGGAGAGAAACATGAAGATCAACCCACTAGCAGACCGTATTGTCTTGCAACAGCTCGACTCAGAAGAAACCACCGCTTCAGGTATAATCTTGCCAGATAGCGCCAAAGAAAAACCATCAGAGGGCAAAGTAATTGCCATAGGTAAAGACGTAATGGAAGTACAAACTGGCGACACCGTACTCTATAGTAAGTACGGCCCTAGCGAAGTCAAAGTAGATGGCGAAGACTATATGATCGTCAAAGAAGAAGATATCCTCGCAACAGTAAAGGAAGGAAAATAGTATGGCAAAAGATATTATTAGTAGTGAAGAAGCCCGCAAACGACTCAAAGCCGGAGTAGACAAGCTAGCCGACACAGTCAAAACCACCCTTGGTCCAAAAGGTCGAAACGTAGTACTTGGCAAGTCATATGGTAGCCCACTCATCACCAACGACGGTGTGACTATCGCCAAAGAAATAGAACTAGAAGACGCATTTGAAAACATGGGTGCCCAGATAGTAAAAGAAGTTGCAAGCAAAACCAACGACCAAGCCGGTGATGGTACTACTACCGCTACAGTTCTCGCACAAGCTATCATCGATGAAGGCATCAAGAATGTCGCTGCCGGTGCCAACCCTATGGCCATTCGTCATGGTATCGAAAAAGCTGCCCAAGCAGTAGCCGCAGAGCTCAATAAGATTGCTAAACCGGTTAAGGAGTCTGCAGAGATTGCCAATGTAGCCTCTATCTCAGCTGCAGACCCAGAAGTAGGCGTGCTCATTGCTGAGGTAATGAAGGTGATTGGCGAAGACGGTATTGTAACAGTAGAAGAAGGCCAAACTCTTGGGCTAGACAAAGAAGTAGTAGAGGGTATGCAGTTTGATAACGGCTATGTCAGCCCGTATATGGTGAGCGACCCTACCCGTATGGAGGCTGTGATAGATAATGCGCCTATTCTCATTACAGATAAGAAGATTAGCTCTATTCAAGAGCTCCTGCCGCTACTCGAAAAGCTGGCTGCAGAAGGTAAAAAAGATCTCATTATTATTGCTGAAGATCTAGAAGGTGAAGCGCTAACTACTCTAGTACTGAATAAGTTACGTGGTACATTCAATGCTGTCGGTATCAAGGCTCCTGCCTTTGGCGACAGACGCAAAGAAATGCTCGAAGACATTGCTATTCTTACTGGTGGCCAGGTTATTACCGAAGAAATCGGCCTCAAGCTAGAAGACGCCACTGTAGAAATGCTTGGTGAAGCCCGTAAGGTCATTGCCAGCAAAGACAATACTACTATCATCGATGGTAAGGGCGAGAAGAAATCTGTCAAAGACCGTGTAGCCCAGATGAAACGACAGCTAGAAGAACTATCTAGCGAGTATGAGATGGAAAAACTGCAAGAACGTATTGCTAAGCTTGAGAGTGGTGTAGCCGTAATTAAGGTAGGTGCCGCCACAGAAGTAGAGCTCAAAGAGAAGAAGGCTCGCATTGAAGATGCTATCAATTCTACCAAGGCAGCTGTGGCCCAAGGTATCGTACCTGGTGGTGGTGCAGCCCTTATCAAGGCTAGTAAGGCCCTTGATAGACTAGAACTTGAAGACGAACAGCAGATTGGTGTTGTAATTGTGAAGAAGAGCCTAGAAGCTCCAATTAGACAGATTGCCAACAATGCTGGTATTACTGATATTGCCGTTATTCTCGAAACTATTCGCAAAGGTGACAAAAACCTTGGATGGGATTTTGCCAAGAATCAAAAGACCGATATGCTCAAAGCCGGCATAATTGACCCTGTGAAGGTGACAAAATCAGCTCTACTCAACGCTGCCAGTGCTGCTGCTATGCTACTTACTACTGAGGCTGCTGTAGTAGATCTACCTGCTAATGATGCTCCAGCTGGTGGTGGTATGCCAGACATGGGTGGTATGGGCGGAATGATGTAGTCTGTAGATAATTTTTTTGGACTGTCACCCAGTTACACAAAAGACTCCTTGCACGGAGCCTTTTGTGTAATATTGACATAATTATATTAATATGATAGTATATGTGAGTTCTCAATATTCCATTCTCTTGATTGAAGGAGCAAAATGGGTACAGACAAGTTCAGCCCTATTGTCTTGGGCAGAACTGAAGCAGAAGAGCACTCAAGGCTAAAAAACCTGTACTTCCCTGAGGGACTACACCAAGAGATTGCAAGTGAGATTCTTCATTCTGATTTTCACATGCGGTCCCTGAGTAGAGGGATAATAAATTCACTAAAGTGCCACGACAGAGAACGCCAAGCACGGGCATTCTTTAGTGTTCGTCAGTTTGAACTTCGTGTTCAAAGGACCAAAATCTCTGATTCTACCAAAGGTATTCAGTAGAGCAGGAATACGAGCAAACAAGACATACTTGCAAAGACCATACGTTTCCGGCAAGCCAGCTCGAAAGAGCTGGCTTTAAATATATACATCTACACCTAGAAATCATGTATCTAACCTGGTATACTAAAAACCGTTTCGCACATTCGACAGGAGAAGGATGCCAACAGCAATCGAGCTCAAACGAGAAGCAGATGAGTTTCGCAACGCCGGGAGAGGAGGCCGGGCAATTGGGCGCTACCAAAAGGCGCAGGAGATCTTTCTGGCTGAAGGAGATACCGATGGGGCCACCGAGTGCATGCATATGCTTGGAGTAGCCTTGGTATTTGAGGATGAAGAAGAAACGGGGCTCAAGGCCCTCAAGAGCGCTCTAGAGGCTAGACTAGCCATGGGGCGCACAATTGACGCTGGAAGGGTACTGCGCGATCTGGGCATAGCCCAAATGATCTACAGACACTATTTTCGCGCCCTTGAGTTTCTTGAGCAGAGCAGAAACATGCTTCTCAATAGTGACAATCTAGCAGAACGTGCCATTACAGAGACCAAGCTGGGCAGACTCTACTCACTTGAGGGTGAGTACAACAAGGTAGATGGTTGTTTTGATGAAGCATTCCTGCTGATCAATCAAGTAGATCACCCAGCCTACCTGATTGCTATGCACATCGATAATGCCTTTGCCTGCCTCGAACGTGACCAGATAGGCTATATGGGCAGCCACCTGGATACCGCCTGGTCGCTCCTGGAGCAATCTGGTGAAACACAGGTGCAGTTGAGGCGTGTTGCACAGATATTGGGCCTTAGAATCCGCCTAGCTATCAATATGGGTGACTGGCTACACGCTAGAAATCTATATTCTCGCAGTTTCGTACCTGTACATGAAGAGCTTACACCTGGGTGTAGAGCCGTGCTCAGCAGAGAAATCAATACTGAAGAGATCGTTAAGTTGTTGAATTAGCCATATATACCCCTATCTGTACACCAGATAGGGCTTTTTTATACAAACTAGGAAGTATCTAATAAACATTCGCATTTTATGTCAGTAAAACAATACAAAATTGTACATACTTTACAGGTTAAAATGCATTTTCTCGCATAAAAAGTACTACTTTTATTGACAAATTGTATTGACAAAAGCCAAATAGTTTGATATACTACGTGGCGAACCTTTGATAAGGCCATGCCTGCCAAGGGTCTATACATTGACAAAGCAAGAATAGAATTTAGACCAAGGTTATGACACGCTTTGTAGCACCCGCGAGCAGATGCATACGCTCGCACGTGCTGCAAAGCCATAGAATGACGCCCGTCGTACTATGTTTTCAATTAGAAAGAGAAGTGAAAATAACCATGAACACGACCACGAAGACCAAGGCCACCCCCAACGCCAAGCAGACCCCGACCGAGCTCCGTGAGGAGCTCACCACCCTCAGTGCCGCGATGCGCAACGACCCGCTCTACCCGCAGGTCGTCGCCCACATCGCCGTCCACGACGAGGCTGGCGAGGCCAAGCCACTGCAGTGGGTGCTCGACGCCTGTGATGCCGATCTCGACCCCATGCGCAACGCACGCATGATCAGGACGGCGCACAAGGTGTTCGTCGCCATCGTCGCGACGCTCGAAGCACAGGCCATCATCGAAGAGCTCGAGGCAGCTCGCACGATGGTCGTCGCCCGTGACGCTCAGCTGGGCCACGTGCTCAACAACTGGGTGAAGCACGTCATCGAGAACCCCGGCGACCTCACGCGCCCCAACAAGCGCGCTGAGCTGACCAAGGCGATCGAGAAGGCCCACAAGGTCTTCGAGGTCGCCGAGAAGGTCAACGCCAAGGTCGAGCAGGCCAAGGCGCAGGTCAGCCTGTTCGAGCGCGTGCTCGAGGCCGTCGCCCCCTGGTGGGGCTACGGCTGGGATGCCGAGCTCGAGCGTGACGAGGACTACCTCGTCGAGAAGACCTCCAACCAGGATCGGCCCTATGCGCCCTGGAAGGTTGCCATCATCGACGAGGCCCTCGAGTCCAAGAGCAACGGCGCCCTCGAGTCCTTCATCGTCACCGCCGGCAAGGCCCACGGCCTCGCCCTCGCGGTGACCGCCTTCTCCTCCACCCTCACCCGGTCGGGTGAGTCGCTCTTCGAGGACAACCCCGAGCTGCGCAAGCAGTTCGAGGCCATCCTCAAGGGTGACGAGAAGAAGGTGACGACCACCCAGGCCACCGAGTCCACCAAGACGGCGGAGGAGGTGGCCGCGGCGGCCAAGAAGAAGGCTGACGAGAAGGCACGGCAGAAGGCCAACCGCGAGCGGCGAGCGGCCGAGAACCGGGCCAAGGCGGCCCAGCACCCCAAGGGTGCCAAGCCCAGCCTGTTCACCAAGAAGTAGTTCTATCTACTTCACCAGGTAAGGAATCTCGCCACAAGCGAGACCTGGTACAACCAACGCTAGTGTGGTAACTAGCAAAATCCTTACTTACCACACCCACCCCATCGCAGGGGTCAGAAGCTAGAGGCTAGACCTCAATTGAGCCCGCCGCTCATGCTTCTGGCCCCTTGGGGCCAACCAGAAAGAGGTCTATACATTCTTGCTTTGTCTCTTTCCCAGAATTTTTACTCGTAAGATTAAAGATTGTGAGAAAGAAGCAAATAATATCACTGCCAAAAACCACCAATACTTGGTGGTTTTTAACATAAGTAACCTCCAAATATACTCAATAATACATTGACAACTGTGCATATCCCTTGTATTATCACACCTGTAATAACCACCCCGCACCTATCACAAACCAAGGGGCATAGATGCCTGCAATCACCCAGACGGAGAACGCCATGAACTCTGGAAGGATCGATTTTCCCAAAGGCCATCAACGCATCACTCCCAGAACCAATGATGACCTGATGGCTTGCGAGCCTGCAGAAATTGCTCAAATGATTTTTACAGTACGCAACACCGATTGGCTCTACAAGCAGATTCACAGCAAGACCTGGAAGCAAATCATTCGCAAGGTAGACAAGTATGATCTCAGAGATCCTGGGGTATATATTCCAAGCAATCTCCTCTCTCAATGGGTAGACTTCCTTTCGCGCATCCTGATGTGGCGTGAGGATACCTACGAAGTAACTGCTGGCAATAGCCTTACCCGTGAGAAGCGTGATCGACAAAAGCTCATTAGCAAGCTCACCAAGACGGTTGCTTTTGGGCTGTACATGCAACGTGATCAAGTGGTAAGACGTTTTGCGCAAGCCAACCGCTTACCCCAAGAACTGCTCGATCCCAGCACGGCCAGTATCGAAGAGCTTCTCGAAGCCTGGCGTTGGTGTCAAGCGTATGCTGTAGTCTTTGAGAACCCTGCACTAGGTAGATATTGTGAGTCTGTAGGCATTTCTCAAGAGAGTATAGCTAGCTTGAGCTATCTGCAGCTCACCGAGCTCATGCAAGCAATTGGCGAATTTACCAGTAGACAACGCCTAGTGAGGGCTATCTACCAACAATTCCCCAATTACCTCGACCTCTTAGGCAGCACGCCCCAATACACCTATCTGTATACCACCTCTCTCGAAGATGTATCGCTTTCTCAGCTAAGCTCGCTCTTCAAGGAGCTAGAAGCAATGGCCGAGGCCAAAATTGGTTACGACGACAATGGAGGAATGGTAGCGCTCTCGTAAGCATGTTCAAATGTAAAACCCAGAAGACCAACGACTGGTTAATGACCCAAAGAAACCCTGTTTCTTCGGGTCATTTTTTATTTATGCGAGGCTTTGCAGTATAATCAAGCTATGAACAACACTGACGAATTTAAGCAGCTTCCAGAACTAGATGGTCAACACATTTTTGATGTAATAGATTCACAACCCAATCAATTGAGGGCAAACTACGCCGATTCTATGCGTGAAGACATTACAGAGACCGACGGGGAAGGCATAACTAGTGTCATTATTGCTGGCATGGGTGGCTCGGAGCTAGCTGGTAGTATATTGAAGAACTGGCTATACACTCGTCTTAAGATGCCTATTGATTTTGTACGTGGTGGTACTTTGCCGGGCTATGTCAGTAATCGCACTCTGGTAGTAATATCGAGCTACTCAGGCAACACGGCTGAGACCTTGATGGCCTATTCTCAGGCAATCAAAAACAATTGTCAGATCATATGCATAACTAATGGTGGAGAACTAGCCAGACAGGCTACAGAGAATAACAACACAATATTACAGCTTCCAGGTGTGTCTCAACCACGTCTAGCAGTGTTCGCCAACCTCAAGGCATTAGCCTGTATCTTGGCCGATATGGATCTTGTAGAAGAAGTTGATTTACGTCGCGAGTTGATTGATGCCGCAGACTATCTTGATACTATCAAGATGACTTGGTCGCCAGATATGTCTGATAGTAACCTCGCCAAAGAGATTGCTCAAGAATTATACGGCAAAGAAGTAGTCATATACTCGAGCCCACTGCTTGCAGCGGCGAGCTACAAATGGAAAATAGATATCAACGAAAACTCCAAGCAAATGGCTCATAGTAATGTATTCTCAGAGCTCAATCACAACGAAATGCAAGGCTGGCTATTTCCTAAGCAAAAGAGTCTGGCTAGTATTGTATTGCAATCCAGCTTTGATGATCCAGAGATTCAAAAACGCATAGTTACCACCCAAGAAGTACTCAAAAGTCATGGCTTTACGCCTCAAATAATCACTGCAACAGGAGCCAATCAAATTCAACAGCTGCTTTGTGCAGTTCTACTTGGTGATTATGTCAGTGCATATCTAGCTATCCTTAACGGTGTAAATCCAACCCCCGTTGGTCTGGTAGAAGTATTTAAGAAAAAACTCACGTAGTTATTTTGCATAAATAGCTTGCATTTTATATGGTTTTGTGATAAAACTATAGTTAATGCCGTACTGGCACGTTCATTGAAGCAAAAAGGAGTAGAGTTGCAGTGTCTACCATCGACGCCAAGAAGGTCCCTACTGTTCTAATCGAGGTTGATGTACATAATCTCGACATGATGCTTACAAATCTGATCAACGAAAAGCCAACAGACAGAACCCGTGTTCGTTATGACGTTCTCAAGAAGTACGTTGTAGATATGTATCCAGATGCACAAGTAGTTGCGTCGGCATATATGAATGTACGTGAAGACAACTATACAAGCGTGATGGGCTGGGTTGAGAATGCTCTCAAGCGTATGGGGTGGAACACTTTCGTAAAGCCCAAAATCGATCGTGACGATGACATCGATGAAGTCATGGTTGATCACATCGAAGGGATGACGCAAAATCACTCTATCGATCTTGTGGATATCGTGGTAGTTTCACACGATACTGCACGCTTTTCGCCGCTACTCGAGCGGCTTGCAAATCAAGGTCACAAGGTCACCTACGTGGTATTCACTGAGCTTCTCAGTCCTACACCAAGTGCAAATGTAGAGATCGTCGACATTCGTGACATCCCAGATATCAGCCACAACCCTATTCCAGACAAGAGGTTTGAGAAGATCCCAGCCTGCGGAATGTGGGTGTAAATAGCGCCCTAATCAGTTGATTAGGGCTGTTTTTATTCATAAGACAATACAGTGTAGAATAGTACAGATGGAGAGGTGTCCGAGTGGCCGAAGGAGCACGCTTGGAAAGCGTGTAGGCGAGCAATCGTCTCATGGGTTCGAATCCCATTCTCTCCGCCAGAGAGAAGTAGCGCATAATGGCGCTTTTTCTCTCTGGTAGAAATGATGAGAACCCAAAGTTGCTTGCAACTGGGTTCGGCGAAGTGAAAAGAAGCACAGAAGCTTGCTTAGAGCATCCTTGAGCGGAGAAGGCTAAAGCCGCTATCCCATTCTCTCCGCCAAAAGCAATTATCTAGTACAATAAGATTATGGATGCTTCTCAATATCAACAGATAAGCGAATTTCTCGCCAATTTAAAGAGTTATTACCTAGCTAACGCCCGCCACAACATGCCATGGCGACTCAACACCAGCCCCTACTCAGTGTTAATTTCTGAGATTATGCTACAACAAACGCAAGTAGATAGGGTAGAGCCAAAATATCAAAGATTCATGACTGAACTTCCAGATTTTCAAGCTCTAGCCAATACAAGCACTAAAGAAATTATTCGGCTCTGGCAAGGTCTTGGGTACAATCGTCGCGCACTCTATCTGCAACAAACTGCAAAAATAGTAGTGAGTAACTATGGTGGTACTTTGCCCAATGACCGCGCTTCGCTTGAATCTTTGCCAGGCATTGGCCCTAGTACTTCGGGCGCAATCGTTGCCTACAGCTTCAACCAGCCTATTGTCTTTATAGAAACCAATATTCGTCGTGTTCTCATCCATCACTTTTTTGCTGATCAAACCAACATTCTTGACTCTCAGATTGCACTAATTCTAGAAACTATCCTACCCAAACTTCAAAAGTATGGCTTCACTACCCAGTCATTCTATTGGGCAATGATGGATTATGGCACCTACTTAAAAGGCGTTGTCACCAACCCCAATCGCAATAGCAAACATTATACAAAACAATCAAAGTTTGCAGGCTCAGATCGCCAACTCAGAGGCGCCATTATTCAAAAACTTTCACAAGCACAATTTTCTACAAATGAAGAGCTAGCGATTCTAGCAACCACCAAGAATCAACAACTCAACTTTGCACGTATTCTGACTAGTCTTGAAGAAGAAGGGTTTATTCGCTCAACAAAGGAGGGCATCTCGCTAAGATGATTGTTGCACTTATCATTCCGGCACTGGTTGGACTACTGTTGTGTATCGCTCTCGTGATTGGCTACGATCAGATAGTTGTGTCAAAAGTACCTTTCAAGCGCCTTAAACCAGAAACGACTAGAGAGATACTTACCTCTCTCCAAATCAATCCAAATAGCACGGTTTATGATCTTGGCTGTGGAGATGGGCGAGTGCTCGTTGAGGCCGCCAAGATTCAGCCAAGATCAACGTACGTTGGTATTGAGAAAGCTATTATTCCGTATGTATTAGCAAAGTACCAAACACGTCACTTTACCCAGATACATATCCACCTAGGCGATGTAAGAAAATGCAATTTTACAGATGCTACGTATATATTTGTGTACTTACTACCCAATCTAATTGATAGCCTAGAGTCAGATTTCAAGAAGCTCATCAAAAAGCAAACGTGCATTGTCGCTGTTGAGTTTCCACTCAAAAGTATCAAGCCCATAAGCATCCACGAATTAACACACAGGTCTGAGTTTGCGAGTAAGTGGTATCAATACTAATCACTTTTTTGCCACAGCCACTGCCCAAATACTTTTCGCACCGGCAATCTTAAGAGTATAGGCACATTCATTGAGGGTTGCACCGGTAGTAACAACATCATCCACCAGCAAGAGTCGCTTGCCGGCGTAACTCCCTCGAGCAATGAAGTTACCTTTAACACTACTGAGACGCTGAGCCCTATTGAGCCCAATCTGGTCAGTGTGGGTCAGTCTCAGTAGTGCTGAGTCAAGAGGTAGATGAGTAATCTTGGCAATTTCTTTGGCAAGTAACTTTGCCTGGTTGTAGCCTCGCTTGCGTTGCGACCTTCCAGTGGCCGGCACATAGCATACTGCATCAAATGCTTGGCGAGGCAGATGTGAGCATAGCTTATCAGCAAATAGCCTCGCTACCTCTCTATCGCCGTCATATTTCAAGCCATACACACTGACTTTCACTACGCCATCAAGTCGAAAAGGGATAGTTGTGCCTTGAATATGTGTTCTGCGAGCACACCGCACACAAGTTTTTCCTTCAGGGGTAAGGCTGTTACACCAAAAACAAGCCGGTGTTCGTTGTGGTACTAGCTTTTGCCAACAATCATCACACACTGACTTACCGGGGCGTGTACATTGACTACACTCTACCGGGCTAATATAACCAAGTAATCTCTCCAACACTCGTACTTGCACTCCTCGTCTTATCTGGCTATAATAGAGAGCAAGTAAGAAAAGAGCAAACATAAGGAGTAATATTGTATGGCACGACGAAACAATCAAGTCGAACAAGAAATTTTAGAAGATGATTTTTTAGAAGAGGAGCAAGCTCCTACTGAAGAATGGATGAACGAAGAAGAATTTGAGGGTCAGCTTGCAGTTGATGTGTATCAAACAAAAGATACAATCGTCATCAAGGCTCCTATTGCTGGGGTCAAACCAGAAGATATTGATGTGGCAATATCTGAAGATGTAGTGACTATTCGTGGCGATCGCAAAGAAGAGAGTACTATCCAAAAAGACAGCTATTATGTACAAGAGTGTTTCTGGGGTAGCTTTAGTCGCTCAGTTATTCTTCCTACAAGTACTGTGGCAGACAAAGCCAATGCCAGCCTCAAAGATGGTGTGCTAACTATCGAGATTCCAAAGGTTGTTCCTGAAGACAAGGTCAAAAAGATCAAAGTAAAACCAGTCTAATACTATAGACCTATAAAAAAGACCCTACTCCAAGGGTCTTTTTTATATAAATACATTCTAACTATTGATTGCTCTTTTGTATCTCGCCAGTTACTTTATTGCTAGCGTTCTTCACGACAATCTTGCTATCTAAGCCTGCCATATAATTATTCATCATCTCTCTAAGGTCTGCATTTGCAGCGTAATTAATACCTTTATACCAATCAGCAGCGGTAGCGCTTTGTTTGGCAAATGGAGTAAGGTCTTTGTCGTTCAGTTGATCTTTGATCAGATCATTTCTGCTCGCTGGCCAAAAACTCGCTAACGAAAATTTCTTCTGTTCTTCTTTACTTGTTGCGTATCCCCAGAAATCCCATGCTATTTCAGGGTACTTACTAGTCTTAGATACTGCGCCAGTTAAAAATACTCCGTAATTTACTGGGTTGCCGGGATTCACCTGGGGTAGTGCCGCCATACCAATCGGTAATTCTGGGCTCTGAGAAGCCACCAGCTTAGCAGACATTGGGTAATCTACTACTAGAGCAGTTTTATTTTGTGCAAGCGCACTCAAGCTCTCTCCCAAACTGTCGCTCCAGGAATAATTCTGCTTGGCTGGCTGCGCAAAGCTCGCGTAATATTCTACTGCCTTTGAGCCCGGCGAGTAGCCACTACTATCGGGCAGTTCGAAGGTCGCCCGAGTAGGTGGCTGGTCTGTCATGCTCGCACCATTTTGCATCATAAGTACACTTATAATATCTGGGTAATTACGTATTGCAGGTGTACCTAGCGCTACCCCAGAAACATACAAATTCTGACCGTCCTTTTTGCGCAGCACGTCATTGGCTTTATCAAATTCTTGCCAAGTTGTTGGCACAGAACTAATCTCAGCTTGCTTGAATCTGTCTTGATTATATATTAGCCCAAGCGTTGCAAGCCCCAGGGGCGCACCATAGATAGTATTGCCGCTCACTAGTTGCTTGGTAGTAAAGCCACTAAATATCTGGGTGAATTGCTCGCTAGTAAATACACTTGTGGGTGCCGGTTGGAGATACTTTTTATATAGTGGCAGACCATCATTTCGAAACACAAAAAGGTCTGGCAAGGTACCGGTAGTGCTTGCCTGTAGCAGGCGTGTTTGGTACTGAGCAGACTCAATCAGCTCAACTTGCACATTTGCACTTGGGTGTATCTTCTTATAATCAGCAATTACCGCATCAAAGTTACCTTTCTCTTCAGTTGGTAACCAAAGACTAATAGTAAAGGGTGAAGTAGGATAGCTCACGCTAGTCTTATAGGTACTATTGGTGTCTTGCGAAAAAGGCGACTTTTGTGTAAGCAAATAGATAATGGCCATCAAGGCAATTGCACCTAGGATAATTGCGGCAATTTTTACATATTTATTCTTCATACATATCTATTGTAGCAAAACAAAAACCACTTCTGTGATAAAAGTGGTTTTTGAATTGAATGACACGTAAGAAAGTAAGTATTCTAGGTAATACGAGTGAGTACAAAGTTGACGATTGCGTAAGAGAGGAGTGCAATCACTAGCCCCACAACAGCATACAAGATAGTGTCTTTTGCAGCAGTCACAGCCTTCTCGTCTCCGCCAGAAAGTGCATAGCGAATACCGCCAATGATGATCATTATTACCGAGATCATACCAATAGCGAGCAGTAGGGTATTGGTAACATTTTTGATATTCACCGTAAGGCTCGTAGGAGTATTTGTTCCTTGTGCACATTCTGCGCCACCTTGGGCACCACCATCAATACTACATGCAGCATGAGCGCGAATAGCAAGTAGCATTACAGAGGTGCTAGCTGTAGAGGCAGTAAGGAGTAATTTGTTTTTCATTATAGTTTTAGCTAGCCTTTCTTAGTTCTTGCTATTAACGACCTATGAGAAACGACCAAGTACAAAGTTGACGATTGCATATGCAAGGAGCGCTACAATGATACCAATGATAGCGTAGAGAATAGTATCTTTTGCACCAGTAACAGCTTTTTCGTTACCGTTACTAAGTACATATCGAAAGCCACCTACGATAAGCATAATCACTGATACAACACCGATAGCAAGTAGCATAGTGTTGGTAATAATTGTGATCTGGCCATTGAGCTCACTAGGGGTACCTGAAGGTTGAGCCTGATTAGCGCCAGTAGTAGCATCTGTTGCAGCACTAGCTGCAAGAGGGGTTAATAGCACCGCACTAGATGCACCAGCAATTACGAGACTTTTAGATTTTTGTGATGGGGTCATGAAAGTTTTTCTCCTTAAATATATATAAAATTACTGTATCTTACTTTTTATGATACTGCAAGAGGGTAAAAAAGCAATAGCAGTTATGCTTATTTGAAAACAGTGCCAGTTAAGAAGCTAACTATGGCAAACGCTAAGAGTGATATCACGAGCCCTACTACAGCATTTGTAATAGTTGATTTAGCCTTCTGTACCTGACTATCGTTGCCTGCTGAGGTAGCATACATAATACCCCCAATAATTATAAAGATCACAGATAATGCACCGGCAAAAGCCAGTAACGCGTTAGTCACATTTTTTATAATCGTATTAAAATCAGCGGGTCCTGGAAGGCCAGCTGGTGCCGTGATTGCTGAGAGTAAAAATGTTTTTATCATGCTGTAATCATACCTGTTTGTATTGAGTTATTGCAAGTAACCTACTTAAATACTGTCCCTATTAACGCAATAATTGCCCCTGTAGACAACGCTAAGGCCAAGCCACCAATAGCGTAGGTAATGGTTTTCTTGGCTTTTTCTGTGCCGCCCGAGTTGCCTGCAGAAGTAATGTACTGTATACCACCAACGATGATAAATATCACAGATAGCCCACCGATAAAAAACAGAAGTATCTGCGCTGCGTTCGAAAGTAACTTTATTACCCCATCGAGACTATTTGTGTCTACTCCCTCAAAAAGTGTGAGTGCAAAAAATAATTTCATAGTTATATTCCTAACAGCGCTAGTATAGCACGGAATGAAATGAGCAAGACAAGACTAATTGCTGCTTGTGTAAGCCGATTTTTAGCCGACTTCATAGCTTCTGGGTTTCCTCCAGAACTTACTATTTGCACCGCGCTAATTAATATCACCACAGCTAATACTGCTCCAATTAATCCCACTAGCCAAGTAGCGATTGAATTAATGACATTACTGAGCGTATCTTTGTCGCTAGCCACAGATCCAGCATTATTACAAAACAGCGTCTTGCCTGCAGGGCTCAGATCGTCATTACAATTGAGTGCTGGTGCAGGTGCAGCGAGAGCTCTAATTGGAAAGAGCAACATAGCAAGTGTAAAAACAACCAGAAGAATTTGGCTAATAAACGGATATTTTTCTTTAATAGTATTGTTAACCATACTATAGGTATTGTAATACAAAAATGACAGTCTACAAAACAAAACCCCATAGAGACCTTACTAGAAACACTACTTTGATTTAATTGCTCAACAGACCTATAATCAGTAACATAAGTATTATGAAACGAATCCTCCAACTTTTTAGCCTTGTACTGTTCGTATGTCTAGCTATAGTCTTGTTTGGCGTAACATCTCGTCAGACCGCCTATGCAATTGATCCACTTACTGGCTCTTGCCATTGGGCAACTTCAAACCATATATACTGTGGGGAGAATACTAAAGCTGTAGACTATTATTTCAATTCTGCTGCTACGAAATCATATGGCCAAGATAAATATGCAGTCTTCTTGGATGGTAACGATAGCAACCCAGTTCTATTTCTTGATATGACAGGTGACGGCCAGAGTGCTTTTCTTACTGATAAAGTTGAGACTATACCTAGAGGTGCACAAAACGGTCTCACTGACAAAGACAGATACAATAACGTGCCTGCCGATGGTACTTGCTCCATACATAGACCCACAAATTGTGATGAGCATCTTGATGGTCCATTTTCAGGAGATTCTCGTTTTAATGCTAAGTGGGGAGACGAGCTACCTTTCCCAGCAGATGTACAGAAAAATTTCGTCGATGGAACACTCGCTACTGCTGCACAATCAGGAGATTGCATTGATAATCCCTTAAGTTTTTTCTTGTGTCCACTGGCCGAGATGATAACAAAAACAGTTGATGGCTTAACAAGTTTCTTAGTGAATACACTCACACTTACCCCACTTTCAAAACAAGGTACTGCTATACAAGATGGTTTTTCAGCCTTCAAGAATATTGCTAACTCTGTATACGTAATAATTTTTCTGATAATAATATTCTCAAACTTCTTTAGCACAGGTCTTGATAGCTACTCTGTCAAAAAAATGCTTCCGCGATTGATTGCGGCAGTTATCGTAACGCAGTTTGGATTCTTAATATGTGCACTTATGGTAGATTTTTCAAATGTTCTAATTGTTGCGTTGCCCGCAGCGCTTAGCCCAGGAAAAACCTTGGGTGAGTCAATAAGCTCAAATATGTTCTCATTAATTGGCACTGATGGCCTCACAGGGTTCTTAACAGGTATATCATATTTTATTATTGTTCTAATACTAGCTATAGCATTATTAGTAATAATATTGATCGCACTCGCATATATAGTATTTAGAAATGTGTTTTTAATAGTACTTGTATTTTTATTCCCCTTAGCTGCTGCTGCTTGGGTATTACCTCAGACTCAACAATATGCCAAAAAATGGGCCACTTGGTTTATTAAGCTATTATTAATGGGGCCAATTGTTGCACTTATCTTAGCTAGTACTGTAATAATACAAAGCATATTTCAAGCAGCTGGGCAGGGTGGTGATAAATTCTTAGAGTTTATTTCGGTCTTCGTGCCATTCGTGGGTATTGCAATAATACCTAAATCTTTCAAGTGGAGTGGTGATGTGATGACTGCAGCAGGTAAGGCAGTGCAGGGCTCTGCTGTAGGTAAGGTAGCAACAGGTGTCGTAAAGAAAAGTGCTGAAGAAGGCGGTATTGCAAAAGCCAAAGGTACAGCTCTTAGTGCGTTGAGTGCAGGTTCGACATCAAGTTTTGGTAGAAGCATGCAGGCAAAGGGTGCAGCATACGGCGCAAAGTCAGCCAAAGCAAAGGCTGATATGTATGATAGTCTGAGCGTAAAGGACCTTACGAGACTAGGGAATAATGGTGATACTGGTGCCCAAAAAGCATTGCGTAATAAATACCGTGCAAAAGCAGTTGAGGCAAAGCAAGCGTTCGATGCCGGATTCACAATGTCACCAACTGAGCAGGCAGGATTTGATGAATTGGCATCTGCAGCTGGAGGCCAGGGGTATGCAGCATCAACACAACAATGGCAAACAGAGAAAGAGGCTAAAGTAGCAGGGAGTAATATTACCACTCTCCAGTCAACTGTTGCTCTTGGTACACCTAGCGCAACAAATCCAACTCCAACTCCTCAACAGCAAGCAGATGCAGCTCAAGCTCAAGTTGATATAAATAACCTATACAACACAGAGGTACAGTATCATCAACAAAACTATGAAGCCACTGGTGCAGCCCCTAGCAAAACCGAGAGAGAGAATTTTAATCGATTAGCTCACGCAGCTGCAGGTAACACAGACCCTTACAACCCAAGTCAACACTCTGACTATTATGGACAGGCTCAGAGCGGATGGACGCCACCTGCTCCTCCTCCAGCAGGTGGGGCTTGTTGGGTAGCCCGTGAAGTGTACGGTATACACAACCCTCGGTGGATTGAATTTAGAGAATGGATGTTATTAGAATCACCAAGCTGGTTTAGAAATACATACATCAAACACGGTGAACAATTCGCACTTTGGCTGAAGCCACATAGCTATACCAAAAAAGCTATCAAGATATTTATGGATTCAAGAATCAAGGCCTCACAAAATAGCAAGTAGTGCGATAGATTTTACTCTTTACTTTTTGTACAAAACCTGATACAATTACTCATTAACTCTATATCTGGTTCCTATCTGGGAGCCTCTACATAACAACCAGAGTTAGTGAGCTTATGAAAAGAGCCAATACACTATTTGCGAAGTATACAATGCGCACCATTCTTTTGGTGACCAGTCTTTTGGTATTACTTTTTGCAAGCTTTGCTCCTGCACTCACTGCGTATGCCGCACCTGCTCAAACTCCTACTACACCAACACAGCCAACTACCAATCAGACTCAAACACCAGAAAACCCTGGAGAGTTGCAAACCTGTGAAAATGCAGCCGGTCCATTGAGCTTCTTCTTGTGCCCGGTCTTTACTATGATAATGAAATCTATCAATTGGCTGGCCAACCCCCAAGATGGCACTCTCGTCACCATGCTCAGAATCGAACCCTTGCAGTTTAATAAAGATACCGGTTTGCAACGAGCCTACATGAATGTTCTCAATTTTGTGAATAGCTTATTTATCATAGTATTTCTGGTGATAATATTTGCCAACTTTATATCTGACTTCAACTTTTTGAGTAATTATAATGTCAAAAACACCTTACCAAGGTTAATAGCAGCAGTAATACTAGCCCAGTTTGGCTATTTACTTTGTGCACTCGCAATCGATATAGGCAATGTACTAGGCACACTCTTGCCAGCCACAATTATGAATGGGGTACTTGGTGCTGGCGTTGCTCCGCCTAATCTCAGTGATAGCGTAGTGGGCTTGCTAGCTTTTGGCAATCCTCAGGCAGTTGGTGCTGGTACCGCTGCGGTCACAACAGTATTATTTGGTGGTGGTGGTGGAATAGTCTTTCTACTGCTACTCCTTATGGCAATCCTTGTGTTATTCTCACTGCTTCTCGCGTTTATATATATGGTTGCCAGATACCTCATACTTATCATGTTGGTTTTTGCAGCACCACTCGCATTTCTGGCATTCGTGTTGCCAGGCACCCAAGGCTTCTTCTTTCGTTGGGGTAAAAATCTCATTCGGCTTGTCTTGATGTTTCCACTTGTGACAGTACTGATTACTACTGCAGAGGTAGTATCGTTTATGTTACTTCACCCCACTTTTGACCCAAATACCTTTACCGATGACAGATTCAAACTGTTGGTGGGTGGACTCATACCATTCGTAGCACTACTAATGATACCCAAATGCCTCAAACTCAGTGGCGACATGATGGAAGTCACTGGTGGAGCTATTGCTGGTTATGTAGCTGGCAAGTCTCGACAGGGCGTACAAAATACTTCTTCTGGTAGCCGAGATAGAATTGCTGAATCCAACTTTGGTAAAGAGAATAGATTTGGTAGAGCAATAGCTGGTGGTGGCGCAACTGCACTTGTGAGCCCTAATAGTGGCAAGGTGACTCGTAAGCTTGGTGAAGCTCGCAGTAGGGCCGCTAGTGTCTATGAAAAAGCTGGAGCGGTCGGTACTGACGATGAAGTAAAGGCAATGCTCAATTCGCGCAATTCTGTAGAGCGCCAGGCTGCAATTAAGGCTTTGGCAAAACGTGGCAATAGAGCTGCATTACAAGAAGCCTTTGACGCCAAGAAGATTAAGCCAATTGATATGGCAGCACTCAAAACTACAGACTTCAAAGAATTTGCCGGCATGCCAGACTTTAGAGAATACAAGCTTGGTGCCGATGGCAGCTACTCTTTTGATGAGAACAAATTCTTCTCTGGTCTCAATGCAAGTACAGTAATGGATGCTGGTGGTGGCACACAAAAAGAATGGTTCTTAGAAAACATTATTGGAGCCGATGGTAAGCCAGACTATGGTAGCTTTAGTGCCAGCAAGATTCAAAGAATACAGTCAGATCAGCTCGCCAACATCTTACGCAATCCTAAGGTTCAGGGCAAAATGGTAGAAGATGTACGTAAGGGTCTTTCGACATATGCCAACACTTATGGTCCTGGTGATGCACACGGTGCAGCCATACTTGGTGCTATGGATGCTAATGGTGTCTGGCTATAGAGTTATTAGAATAACTTTAAAACATTCACACAATTAAATTGCCAGTACTATAACCATAAGGGTATAATATCTACATATGGGTCAGTACAAAGTTCCACAAGACGTCGAAACCGAAGATAAGATCTTAGGGCCACTTTCAATAAAACAATTTGTGTATGTAATAATTGGCTTGTTATGGGCCTTTCTAATGTGGCGAATATTTAGCTTTGCAATAATTATTGCAGTAGTGCTAGCTTTGCCAGTAACAGGCTTCTTTTTTCTTTTGGGTTTTGGGCAACGCGAAGGCGTACCTTTTGAAGACTATGTAGTAGCTTTTATACGATTTTTATTAGTACCCCGTAAACGCATATGGATAAAAGACGACACCAAAGAGGTAATAGTACAAGACGAAAAGAAACCTGAAACCAATCTAAATCAACGTAAAAATGTTTCCACCGGCCAACTCAAACAGCTTGCATCAATTATTGATACTCGCGGTAATTTTAAAGACCCTAGTATCCAGCTAGTCTCAGAGGATAGTGACGCTGCAATATATGCAGAGCGCATTATTGGCCCTGCAGCTAAGGGAGTAGGTGGCCAAGTGAACGTGGCAGCGCAACTCACCACTCCAAAAGATGATGTTCTC
>CAYNHH010000012.1:20057-22793 GCA_964397085.1 uncultured Candidatus Saccharibacteria bacterium | reverse complement strand
TTCTGACGAACCAACACATATTAGCATAAAAACTATAAAAAGTCAATGTAATATGTGGTTTGGGTTATTTTAATATAGATGAAGACCGCGCTTTCGCGCGGCCTTATTTGTGGTAACTTATTCGAGTTACTAAGGGGTAGCTTTCAGGGAGTCTTCAAGTGCGAGCACTCGCTCACGCTCACTGTGTGGTACTTCATCTCGGTGCCACATCAGGTAGTGCAGAGCCAGAGAGTTGGTAACCTCACCATTTGCAAGCTGGTAATCACGAGGCTCACTCTTCTCACCACATTTACAAACGTGGAAACCACGAAAGTTGATACCTGGCCTGAAAGTGCCATCTTGCAGTAGGCCACCAGTGCGACCAGCTGCTTTGGCTTCATTTAGAGCCTGAGTCATGATGTAGGTGTACACGTCTTCAAGTGGTTCTGATGCCTTGTTGCGTACCGGCTCGATGTAGAGCAGTCCGTGTGGATTCTTCATGACTGATCCTCCTGGGTGTCGGTGGGCTGTTCCCACCACCAAGAATCAGGTAGTTCACCCAAGCTCACGTCGAAATATGGCTCAAGCAGATCGACCAGTTCCTGGGCCTTTGTATGGCTTGAATGAACCCTGATCTTCTTCACCACCAGAGGTGTTCTACTCTGGTCAGTTAAAATCAGCCAATGTGCAATCGGGAGGGTGTTTTGCTCACCAACTCCTCGATTGCTGCTGAGATCAAAGTCGAGCCAAAGCTCGTCAATTTCTTCACCTTTTAGCAAGGCTTCTTCAAGAAGCTGCACTGCCTCAACGGTGTTTACCGCATGCACAGCACGCGTATCTGCAGACAGACAAATGTCATCTACTACGATGATTTTGGTCATGTGGTTCCTTCTGGTAGAGGTGCCTTCTTGATAAGAACAGTATAAATATTAGCATAAAAACTATAAAAAGTCAATATAACTCATTTGTTATAATAACTAATATGAAAGAGTGGGCGCGGTATTCATATGAGAAATCCCTTCAAAAAGAAGGGTATTTAATGGTAGCCGGTATTGATGAGGTAGGTAGGGGCTGTTTGGCAGGCCCGCTTGTAGCAAGCGCTGTAGTATTACCAGTTAATTGCAAGCTAAAACTATACGATTCTAAGCAGATAACAGCTCAAAAACGCCAAGATTTATCAGATGAGGTGATCAAGAAGGCATTAGGGTGTGGTCTTGGTTGGGTTACCAATACTGAGATTGATGAGTATGGCCTGGCTTGGGCCTTGCAAGAAGCCTACGAACGAGCTCTGGTAGATATGAACACCGAGGTGAGCCGTATTATTCTCGATGGTAGCGTGAATTACTTATCTGAATATGAGATATGTGAGACGGTAGTGAAGGCCGATCAAAAACTTGCTTGCGTGGCTGCTGCCTCAATAGTGGCCAAAGTCGCCCGCGACACCTATATGCAGGCTCAATCTGTTAAGTACCCACAGTACAGGTATGAAACAAATGTGGGTTATGGCACTGTTTCACACCGAGAAGCTATCCAAAAATATGGTCTAACAGATATACACCGCAAAAGCTTTTGTAGTAAGATACTGATATGAAAAACACCACTTCAATAGGTAATCAAGCTGAGACACTTGCTTGTGAATATCTAAAGAAGCAGAAATATAAGATAATAGAACGAAATTATAAAGATAGATTTTGCGAGATTGATATTGTAGCTAGTACCAAAGACACTATTGCTTTTGTAGAAGTGAAATATCGTGCCCGCGCAGATTTTGGTGGTGCTGCTGGGGCAATTACTCCCAATAAGGCTCAGCGCATGACGAGCTCTGCGGAGTACTGGCTAGCCACACATGATGATTGTGGGAATAAACAGCCTCGGCTAGATGTAATAACTATTGTAGGTGATATTGCTGATCCTACAATTGAACACTTAGAAAGTGCCGTTGAAGCCTAGGCAAAACCTACAAAAACCTATAATTTTGTTAAATTATATGGTTTAATATAACTCTCGATTTTGTCATTATAGCGCCCTCGCCTAAGGAGAATGTGTGGCACAAGCCGAAGTACCTATGCAGTATCACTCTCAAATTGTACATAGAATGCAGCTAGAAGAAGCTATTCTCTCGGCCAAGTATGAAGTGGTCGAGATTACGGCTCATACAGTACTCGTCAATTATTATGTAATTACTCAGCGGGCAATATCTGATTGTCTTATGCTAAGCAGTAAGGATTGGTATGCGACAACAAACAGCCTCAACGCTGAGGCTCGCGCCAGAAATCATCGTGTGTTGTTGTCGTATCGCAATGGTGAATTTTCTTTGCGAGGCACAAATGCTCGAGTACTAGCGCAAAAACTGTTGTCACAAAAGGGTTTTTTGTGTGATGAGGTGGAGGCGGTGTTGAGTGCCAATAGTACTCATAGCTTACTCACCAAAGAATGTCTGGTAGTGGTGCAAATTCACAAAGGCTGTACTGAAGTTTGTGGTGATATTGTTTTGCCAAGCAGGGGCTTAGTACCCGATGTTGTCCCTGGTACTAGGCGTGTGTCGGTCTAGAAATAGTTAAGAGTAGGCAAACCGTTGGTCGATATATATTAGCTCGATATTTCGCAAAAAGAAATATCGAGTTTTTTCTTAGAAAAAGTTGTGTTAGCACTCTTGACATTCGAGTGCCAATTTTTGTATACTATATGTATAGTTTGAACACCAGAAAGGAGTCGGACGTTTTTAAAACAAAAAAACACCCGACTTTTTTGTTCCAA
>CAYNHH010000012.1:0-19957 GCA_964397085.1 uncultured Candidatus Saccharibacteria bacterium | reverse complement strand
CAGAAAGGAGTCGGACGTTTTTAAAACAAAAAAACACCCGACTTTTTTGTTCCAACAACATTACAATTTAATAGATAGAATAGAAAGAAAAGAGTAAAATTATGCAAAACCAATTTTTAGCCGCCATCGAGCAGATATGTGAAGAAAAAGGCATCACCAAAGAGTCAGTAATAGAAGCTATAGAAGCTGCGCTGATTGCTGCCTACAAAAAAGACTTTGGTGACAAAGACCAAGAAGTGCGAGTAACTCTCGACAACGAGTCTGGCGAGGCACGAATATTTGTGAGCAAAGAAGTAGTCAAGGCCGTGCAAGAAGGCTTTGAAATGCTACAGATTACTCTAGACGATGCCAAGAAGATTGATAAAGATGCCAAGCTAGGCGACATGGTTGAGTATGAAGAAGACAACAAAGAATTTGGTCGCGTAGCCGCCCAAACTGCCAAACAAGTAATAATGCAACGTATTCGTGAAGCTGAACGCGAAGTTGTCTTTACTGAGTTCTCAGACAAAGAAGGTCAGATTATTTCTAGCACTGTACAGCGCGTAGAGCGTGGCAATGCCTACATTGATCTCGGTCACGCAGTTGGTGTGTTGTTTCCAAACGATCAATTACCTAACGAGCGTTATTACACTGGCCAACGTGTAAAAGTGTATGTTGTACGTGTAGAACAAACTCTACGTGGGCCTCAAATTGTAGTGAGTCGGTCACACCCAGAGATGATTCGTAGATTATTTGAAATGGAAGTACCAGAAATAAGTAGTGGCAGTGTAGAGATAGTGGGTATTGCCCGCGAAGCTGGTATGCGTACTAAGATTGCGGTAAAGAGTAATCTCGAGGGCGTTGATCCAGTAGGTACTTTTGTAGGTGGCCGTGGTAGTCGTGTGCAGGCAGTGATGAACGAGATAGGTGAAGAGAAAATTGATATCATTGCTTACAATGAAGACCCTAAAGAATACATTGCAGCAGCTCTTTCACCTACCAAGGTGATCAGCGTGAAGCTCAATGAAGAGGAGAAGAAAGCTGTAGTAAAAGTACCAGAAGATCAGCTCAGCCTCGCCATTGGTAAAGCCGGACAAAACGTTCGCTTGGCTGCCAAGCTTACCGGCTGGAATGTAGATATTGATGGTGCTGACGACTCAGGTATAGAAGAAACTGCCAAGGCCGTAGAAGATGAACCAAAGACTATTAACACCAAAGACCTTGAAGACTCACTAATATCTGAAGTACAAGAATCTGATGACGAACCAAAAGAAGCTGTTGAGTCAGAAGAGAATACTACCAACAAAGACGAAGCCAAAACCGAAGACGCCGAGAAAACCAAAACAGAGTAATAACACAACAAGTTATTAAAGGAGGAAGAGCCCATGCAACCAGAATTTCCAGATGTATTTGAAAGATTCACGCAGAATGCAAAAAAGACATTGCAGTATAGTGGACAGTTAGCTATCCAGATGGGAGCCAGTTATGTTGGTACTGAGCACATGTTGCTCGCTATCCTAAAAGCCAATACGTCTCTGGGCGCGCGACTCCTAAGTGAAAGTGGTGTAACGCTTGAGAAGATCAATCCTAGCTTACTCACTAGCTCAAGTACTGGTGCTCCTGCAGCAGACCAGATGATAGATCTATCTGAAACTGCCAAAAAGACTATTACTCTGGCATTAAGGGTAGCTCAAGAATTTGGTCAGCCATACGCCGGCACTGAACATTTGCTTTTTGCTATTCTCAATCAAAAGAATTCTCGAGCCCAGACTATTCTGGCAGAGATCAAAATAGATCCAGCTAAGCTAAGAACAGATATCGAGACATACTTACAGAATCAGCCCCAAAGCTTCGAGCAAACTGCATTACCTGCAGGTGCAAGCAAAGGTGCGCAGAATGGTAGTAAAACACCAGCACTCGAGCATTTTAGTATTGATCTGACTCAAAAAGCTCGTGATGGTAAGCTCGACCCAATGGTTGGGCGTAAGCCTCAATTGGAGCGTATGATTTCTATTCTCAATCGACGTACCAAAAATAACCCTGTGCTTATTGGTGAGCCCGGCGTGGGCAAAACTGCTATTGTGGAGGGTTTGGCTGAGCGAATTATTGCTGAGGAAGTACCAGATCTCTTGCATGGCAAACGCATAATGATGCTTGATATGGCATCAATTATTGCTGGCACAAAGTTTCGTGGTGAATTTGAAGAACGGCTCAAAAAAATTATAGATGAAGCCAAAGAGGCTGATGATGTCATACTCTTTATCGATGAGCTACATAATGTCGTTGGTGCTGGTAGTGCTGAGGGAGCAATTGACGCGGCTAATATTTTGAAGCCAGCTCTTGCCCGTGGCGAAGTACAAACAATTGGTGCAACAACTATTGAAGAGTATCGTAAATACATCGAAAAAGATTCAGCTCTCGAGCGAAGATTTCAGCCCGTACAGGTGCCTGAGGCCACTGTCGATGAGACTATTGATATCCTCAAGGGCTTACGAGAAAGATACGAACAATTCCATCATGTGGAGATTAGCGACGAAGCTATTGAACAGGCGAGTAAGCTGGCCAAGCGCTACGTGAGTGATAGATTTATGCCTGACAAAGCCATTGATCTTATAGACGAAGCTTCTGCGCAAGCGCGTATCAACCGTGGTACTATTGGCAAACGCCATAGACAGCTAGAGAAAAAACTGGCCGACTTAATGAATAATATTGACGATGCTGTGTACAATCAAGACTTCGAATATGCTGCAAAGCTCAAGAGCGAAGCCTCTGTAGTTGAGCAGAAGCTCAATGAGCAACTTAAGAAAAATGAGAAAAAAGCCACTGTTGCCGTGACCGCCGAAGACATTGCAGTAGTAATAAGCCAGACTACCGGCATACCAATGACCAAGCTAATTAAGTTTGAAACTGAAGCCCTGAAGAAATTGGAAGCAGTGCTTAAGTCGCAGGTAATTGGCCAAAACGAAGCAGTAGAGGCAGTTGCCAAAGCCATACGCCGTAGTCGTACTGGTATTGCTGACGAGAATCGTCCTATAGGATCATTCATATTCTTAGGCCCAACTGGTGTTGGTAAAACTGAACTAGCGCGAGTGCTGGCTGGTGAGCTATTCCACGATAAAGACGCCATGATTAAAATTGACATGAGTGAATTCATGGAAAAACATAATAGTGCTCGGCTTGTGGGCTCGCCAGCCGGCTATGTTGGTTATGACGATGGTGGACAACTCACCGAAAAAGTACGTCGTCGTCCATATAGCTTGATTCTTTTTGATGAGATTGAAAAAGCCCACCCTGATGTATTCAATATGCTTTTGCAGATTCTCGAAGATGGCGTACTAACTGATGCTAAGGGCCGTAAGGTAGACTTCAGAAATACTATCATTATCATGACGAGTAATGTTGGTGCCAAGCATTTACACCAAGAAGCCGAAATTGGCTTTGCTACTCACACCAAGCAAGAAGAAGACAAGCTAGATAAGTTCCATGAGAGTATGCAAAAGACCATTACGACTGAGCTTAAGAAAAGTTTTCGCCCAGAGTTTCTAAACCGTATTGACCATGTGGTGGTATTCAGAGCACTCAGTCCAGTTGAGATTGAGAAGATTATTGATTTGCAGCTCAAAGATTTGGCCCGACGACTAGAAGCCAAAGAAGTAGTATTGAAGTTTGGAAGTAACATTAAATCAGTGCTGCTAAAAGAGGGTTACGATGCTGAGAATGGTGCCCGTCCTATGCGTCGTGCTTTGCAGCGTCTTATTGAAGATCCATTAGCTACTGAGATGATAGACGGCAGTATTAAGCCTGGCGATACCGTTAAGGTAAGTGCTAGTAAAGACGGCAAAATCGAACTCAAAGTTGCACTAGGGGTATAGACTACTACTAAATCATTTTTATAGAAAAAAGACTTTCGTTTGGTGTTCGTATTATGTTACACTAAGTGTATAAGTAATTTTAGTGTGAAGAAAAAAAATAATGGCGAAATCGACAACTCAATTTGTATGTGAAAGCTGCGGCGCTACTTTTAGTAAGTGGAGCGGCAAGTGTTTGAGTTGTGGCGCGTGGGATAGTCTAGTGGAGTCAGTACAAGCCAGTAAAATGACTGGCAACAAAATCACAGACCTACCTAAAGTAGTACCAGCTCAAACTCTCTCTCAGATAAAATCCAACCAAACACCACGTATGAGCTGTGGTAACGGTGAAGTGGATACGGTGCTAGGTGGTGGTATTGTACCCGGTAGTTTAATCTTGCTAGCAGGCGACCCCGGCATAGGCAAAAGTACTCTCGTGCTTCAGCTGGCCGGTGATATTGCCAAGTCAAAAAAAGTCTTATATGTCAGCGGCGAAGAGTCGAGCAATCAAATCAAGCTACGTGCCGAACGAATTAAAGGCCTAGATGAGAGTTTTGACTTCTTAGGCACAACAGACTTAGACCAAGTACTTGCGCAGACATTTAGTAATAATTATGATCTGATTGTAGTAGATTCTATTCAAACAATGGCCAGTGCCAGTGTAGCCTCATCGGCTGGCACGGTGAGTCAGATCACCAATGGCGCCAATGCTCTAATGCAAGCTGCCAAAAGTACCAACACGGCCTTTATAATAATAGGCCACGTTACCAAAGAAGGTAGCCTGGCTGGCCCACGACTACTTGAGCATTTAGTAGATACAGTATTGCATTTAGAAGGTGAAAAATTTGGTGGTGTAAAATTCTTGCGCTCAATCAAGAATCGTTTTGGTTCTACCAATGAAGTAGGAGTACTAGAAATGACCGATGCTGGCCTCAAGCCACTTGCCAATCCTAGTGGACTACTACTTGAAGAACGCTCGGCCAATCCAGGAAGTGTGGTGTTTGCAACCATGGAGGGTACGCGCCCACTACTTGTTGAAGTGCAGGCTCTGGTGAGCCCAAGTGTGTTTGGGTACCCTAAGCGTGCGGCAGTAGGAGTTGATCTTAATCGACTTGGGCTACTTGCGGCTGTGATGACTAAGCGTGGTGGAGTGAATTTGAGCAACAGTGATATCTATGTTAATATTGTAGGCGGACTGAAGATCTCCGAGCCAGCTATTGATCTCGCAATTATTTTAAGTCTTGCCTCAGCAAGCAAAAATATTATTTTAGATTCATCTACTATTGTTTTTGGCGAAGTTGGTTTGGGGGGAGAAATTCGTTCAGTCAATAGCGCAGAGCGTCGCTTGAAAGAAGCCAAGAAGCTTGGTTTTTCAAAAGCTATAGTGCCACCAATGGTGACAGGTGATGACTTACTCAAACCAAAGACCATAGCCGAGGCTCTCAAACTTATTTCAAAAAAGTAGTTCGTCTTACCACCTAAATAAAGATAAGCTTAGTAGCGAGTTTTTCAAATACAAACTTATTAATAAACAGAAAGTATTATTACATGATTAGCATTATTCTAGTAACATTAAGCCTCTCAGTTTTAGCATTAGCATTTGCAGTAGCCGTACTTGCAAGATCTAGTAAGTCACCAACTTCAACTCAACCAAAAACAAAAGCAAAAAATACTCCTGACAAAGGCACTAGCTCGAATACCCAAATACTGGTAGATACCTCAGCAATTATTGACGGTAGAATTGCAGACATCGTAAAGACCGGCTTTGTACCCGGTAAGCTACTTGTACCCCGCTTCGTATTGGCTGAATTACAAAACATCGCAGACAGCGAAGAGTCAATGCGCAGAGGCAGAGGTAGAAGAGGGCTTGAGATGCTCAATCTCATTCGTGAAAACCCTGCAGTCGAGCTCGATATCATTGAAGAAGACCCAGAGAATGTAAAAGAAGTAGATCACAAGCTGGTATATTTGGCGCGTGAATATGGCACCAACATTTTAACTACAGATTATAACCTAAATCGTGTAGCTACTATCGAACAAGTAAAAGTACTCAATATCAATGAGCTAGCCAACTCGATTAAGGCAGTAGTGATACCTGGCGAAGAAATGCGTGTAAAAGTTGTACAAAAAGGTAAAGAAAAGAATCAAGGCCTCGCATACTTAGAGGATGGCACGATGATTGTTGTCGAAAATGGCGATAAACTATTAGGCAAAGAAGTTAGTGTAGAAGTTACTCGCATATTTCAGACAGTGGCCGGTAAGATGATCTTCGCAATAGAAAAGGGAAGTAAACGTCCTGTGCAGGCGCGAGCTAGAAGCAGAATAGTAAAACAAAAAAATAGTAAATAGAATGGATAGTATTGAAAAAAATAACATCTATGCTATAATATAAATTGTTGTATTCGCGAGATTAAGAGGTGAGCAATGCTCAGTACATTGAGAAAATATTGGAGAGTATTCTTGTTACTTTTGTTTGTTTTTTGTACAAGCCTGATTTCATTTATCAGATTACAAACATTCGAAGATCATAGTATTTCCAAAATGCAGTCAGTATATAGCAATCAAGATTGGAAAGTTGTTGATGCTAAAGTACTCGATATAGGTAATGCGGAGGGCAACTATTTACCTGAGAGACAGACAGTCATTTTGCAGTACGATGATACTGTAACCGGAAACCAACAAGAGGTTGAACAGTCTGTGGGATTGGGATATCGTGTTGGTGACTTAGTAACGTTGTACGTTAACAAAAGTGGTGAAACGATCGTCAAAGATACTCCAAATATTCCCATCCCATCACCGCCTTCACGTGATGAACTGCGGAGAAAATTTGAAAAAACAAACGTTGGTAGCCTAGTTTGTATAGGTTCTACCATTTCGGGTTTTATTGTTTTTCTATACCTTGCTTTTTTTGGTTTGAACATATTTGCTCTTGCTGTAGAAAAAGCAAATACATTCTCCTTAAGTGAAAGATTATTGCATAGTAATTAGCCTCCTGTTTAGCAGGAGGTTTTTTATTACGCACAACCTTCTTCTAACTGATATAATAAGCATAAGGAGTAAGTTGTGCCTAATCTCAAGCACCGTTATGGTCACCCCAGAAAGACTCACCATGCCCGTTTTTGGCGTCACAAACATCAACGGTTGATTAGCTTTGCATATATAATAATAACCTTGATTATTTTGTTTGCAGTTAGTCGTTCTGGCGGAATCAACTGGCTTGAGTTTTATAAATTCTTCGTATCAAGTCTAGTAAGTGTGATAATTGCCTATTGTATCTCAGCTGTTTTGGCGGTATTACTTGCACTCGCAAGTACAAAGAATAAGATCATAGAGAACATTATGGTGCCTGTGCTCGATGTAGCTCAGAGCTTTCCAACATTTGCGCTTATACCAATCCTTCTCGTGATATTTGGTACTACTCGCTGGGTAGTAATACTATTCTTAGTAGTTACAATCATTTGGCCAATTACCTTCACGCTAATATCGGCTATCAAAACAGAAAGGGGAGATTTGTCTGAAGCTGCCACTATTTATGGTGCAAAGGGCTTGAAAAGACTATGGTATTACCGCCTACCAGACATGTTTCCTGCCTTCATTACGGGCTCTATAATAGGCTGGGGCGAGGCCTGGGAGGCACTTATTGGTGCCGAGATTATTGCACGAGTTATAGGTGTAGGTTCGTTACTAGGAAAAATTAGTGACACCGGTAATATTACCAACTTGGCCATGGCGATAGCCATGTACTTGTTCTTAATCTTTGTTCTCAACGAAATTATTTGGATACCACTACTTAACTTTAGCTCAAGGTATCAAAACGAATGAAACAACATAGTAAAAATATTCAAGCAAGAAAAATAAGTAAATGGTTTATTGAAGATGGGAGAAAATTCCGTGTATTAGAAGACGTTAGCTTTGATATTCAGCCAGGACAATTTATCTGTATTGTTGGTTCTAGCGGTGGTGGTAAAAGCACATTATTGAGAATTTTGGCCGGGTTGGAAAAACAAAATGAAGGCCAAATACTAAATATGCCCAGAGAGCTCGGTTTTGTGTTCCAAAATTTTGCACTTTTCCCATGGCTGACGGTAAGTGATAACATTAGCTTTGGGCTAAGAATGTCCGGTCTTGAAAAGAATCAAATCAAAGCACGAGTAAGAGAGGAAGTAAAAAGAATTGGCTTAGAGGGATTTGAGAATACCCACCCCAAAGAACTCTCTGGTGGCATGAAGCAGCGTGTTGGTATTGCCCGCGCACTTGCTATTGAGCCACAGATACTTTTACTCGACGAACCATTCTCGGCTCTTGATGAGATTACTGCTAAGAATCTTCGCTTGGATTTATTACAAATTTGGGAACAAACACACAAAACCATAGTGATGGTAACCCACCTTGTAGAAGAAGCTATCCAGTTGGCTGATGTGATAATCGTTATGAGCCCAAGGCCTGGAAAAGTCCACAAGATAATTCAAAACAAAATTGCACGTCCACGTAATACACGATCAAAAGAGTTCTTTAAGTTGGTGGATGAAATAGAGGAGCTACTTTAATACTATGGATAGATTGGCGTTCCGCCGTTAACCTTAGCATAGATATTTGAGGACGCCCCTGCTAAGCCATTCCAGCTTGATGTTCCAGGCCAACTCCCTCCACTCCAAGAATAGGGGGCAGAGTTGTCTAGAGTTGAACCACTACCAGGGCCTGTATTGTAGAGTACCGTAGAACCGCTAGACAACCCAGATAAGGTACATGTCTTTGGCAAAGTACAGCTCAATGTGTAACTGACTGCACCGCTCACATTTACAGCCTGTGAATTACTCTGAGCTTCATAGTATCCAGCATCATATATTTTAGCAAAGTAGCTATGTACACCAGTGCCGGGATTATCAGTAATGGTTACAGTACTCCCGCCAACACCTTGTGAACTAATGATTGCGCCATCACGATAGAAATCTACACGAGCAAGTGGATATCGTCCACCCACTATATTTGCGGTAACAGTCACTGTGGTGCCTACAGCATTTGCAGAGATACTAATTGATGGCTGAGCGTCTCCACACTGATGTGAATCGTCTTTGTCGATAGGAATAACACCACCACCGTCGTAACCAAGACTTCGGGCTAAGGCAACTACTGGCGGATTCCAACGATTGAATGAAGGGTCTTCTGGGGGAATCTCGGCAGTAATTGATGCGCCGGTAATTTCTTTTTTGGCACCAGCTGGGGTGCAGTCGGTAGCAAGCTTGCCGGTCACAATATCGATTGTGGCTTTTTGAGATGCACTTGCCTTGGTAAGTGAGTACCAGCCAGCAAAAATATCTGTTCGAGTTTTCTTGGTAGTATCAGTAGGTGTTTTACCAGTATTGGCATCTAATGTAACCTGCTTGAGCCCTGGCGCTTGAGTAAACTGTTCTATCGGCGTACCGTCTAGAGCACCACGCATAAACTTATTCCAAATAGGCGCTGATACAATACTGGCCGCTTGGGTCATTACTCTATTGTCGTTATTACCTGCCCACACCGCTGTCACAAGAGATGGAGTATAGCCCATTGTCCAGGCATCTTTGTAGGCCTCAGTGGTACCGGTCTTAGCAGCCACCGGACGATTGCCTAGTGTGAGAGGGTTGTTACATGTAAAGGCACCAAGACTACATCGAGCCGCATTATCAGACATTATGCTTGTTATTTCAGAAGTAATCTGAGGGTCAACAACTTGTTTGGCCTTATTGGTCTGTGCATTATTCTCGTCAATAACTTTTCCTGACGGGTCAGTAATTTTGAGCCAATACACTTGATTGTGCTTATTGCCATTGTCTGCGAGTACAGAAAATGCATTGGCCATATCCACCATTTTTACTTCACCAGATCCTAGTGCAAGACTCAGACCGTATTCTTCGGTACTTCTATCGAATGTAGTAATACCCATATCTTTTGCGGTACCCATAAATTCATTGATCCCACCAATGTAGAGAGCTTTGACGGCAGGTATATTGAGTGAACTTGCCAGTGCGGTACGGGCAGACTGTACACCATAAAATCTTCGAGTATAGTTGAGTGGCTTGTAGCCACCACCAAAGTCGGTCTGCACGTCATAAAATGTACTACCCGGCCCCCAGTTTTTCTTAAAGAGGTTAGTGTAGACTATTGGCTTAATAGATGAGCCCGGTTGTCTACGTGCCACCGCAACATTGTAGCTACCAAATTCTGGCTGATTGTAATCATAGCTACCTACCATAGCGAGCACCTCGCCATTCTTAGGGTCTGCCGCTGTAAGCGCAGCATTACTACCGCCATATGCCCTGACTGAGTCAATGTTACTTGCCACTGCATCTTCAGCTATTTTTTGCTTATTGAGATCAAGGCTAGTAATTACCTTCAGCCCACCTTCATTGACCTTACGAACACCATACTTATCTTCAAGTAATTCCCGCACATATTGAACATAATGTGGTGCGGTAACATTAGCATATGGATTATATGGCTTGAGTTGTGCGAGTACATCTACTGCCTTGGCCTCATCAGCTTGAGCTTGAGTGATGTATTTTTGCTCCACCATAAGATCAAGTACATGATTTTTTTTGGCGACTAACTCTGCTTTATGTGTGCCATAGGGTGAATAATACGTAGGTGCCTGAGGTAAGCTTGCAAGCATTGCACATTGTGAGAGGGTGAGGTCTTTTGCATCCACCCCGAAGAATTGTTTTGATCCAGCCTGTACACCATAGGCCGTTGATCCGTAAGGAATTTCATTGAGATAAAGTTTTAAGATATCATCTTTCTTGTACAGCTGTTCAATTTCTATAGATAGAATGAGCTCTTTTATTTTTCGATTATAACTACGCTCATTGGTCAAAAGAGCATTCTTGACGTATTGCTGTGTGATTGTTGAGCCACCACCTCTACTTGAATCGCGAAAGATTACTCCAGAGAAGGCGCGAGCAAGACCTTTCGGGCTAAACGCTCCTTGATTGTAAAAATCTTTGTCTTCAAGAGCTACCGTTGCATCTTTGATGCATTGTGGCATCTGATTGTATTCAATCAGGCTACGGTTCTTGTCACCATATATTTCTACCAGTACTTTCTCACCAGTTCTATCATATAGCTTGGTGGTCTGGGCACTCGCAATGGCATTAATTTTATTTGGGCTAGGAAGGTCTTTGGCAAACCACGCAAATACCCCTGCAATCAACAGGATAAATGAGAGTATACCAATAGCATACAATTTGAGGGCTTTTTTGCTGGTAAGTACTTTAAAGACATGCTTTGGTGCAATCTTGCCAAGTCCTTTCGCACGCGGCACAGCAGGAGTCCATATCCAGCGAAGCGGACCACCCTTTTTCTTCACAGGTGGAGCGGAAGCATTGGTAATCTTAGTACTTGTACCAGAAGACGACGAGGTAGTTCTAACGACTCGTCGCTTGGTTTTGCGGGGTTTGGATTGTTTAGCCATAAACAGTTTCTTTGTAATATTGATTATACACGCATTATATATATGAGTACTAGTACTAGAAATAGCGTATATACAAAAAACGCTAGTGCGACTATAATGTGACTATTATTGAAGCAGATTTATGAAGATAAGATTTACCACATTTTCATACTATTTATTGCCAAACTACTTGATAGGGTAGTAGTTTGGCGCACTCTGTATTTTTAAACTAATGTATAAGGAAAAATAGTATGAAAAAAGTAAAACTAGAAATCTTAGAAGATCTTCTGACTCGAGGAGTTGAAGACGTTATAGTCAGGGAAGACCTAGAGAAAAAACTCAACAGTGGCAAAAAGCTACGCATCAAGCTCGGTATTGATCCAACTAACTCCCAGATACATATTGGGCGAGCTAGCGCTCTCTGGAAGCTACGTAAATTTCAAGATCTCGGTCACCAAATTACCTTGGTTATCGGTACTTTTACTGGTGTAATTGGCGATGCTAGTGACAAAGACTCAGAAAGACCTATGCAAGAGCGTAAGACTATTGAGGCCAACATGAAGTCTTACTCAGAGCAAATGAGTAAAATACTTGATATGAGTAAAGTAGAGCTATTTTACAACGGTGATTGGTTTGACAAAATGAAGTTGCAAGATTTTTTTGCTCTCACAAGCTTATTTACTATCCAGCAAATGATAGAACGTGAAAATTTCTCTAAACGAATTGAAGCAAACAAGCCAGTTGGCATTCACGAAACGTTGTACCCAATGCTCCAGGGCTACGATAGTGTAGAGATGAAGACCGATGTAGAAGTAGGTGGTACAGATCAGTTATTCAATATGCTTGCCGGGCGAGAAGTACAAAAGCACTATGGCCAGCCAGAGCAAAGTGTAATGACATTCCACTTACTTGAAGGTACAGATGGTCGCAAGATGAGCTCAAGCTGGGGAAATTGTATCTACATCACCGACGAACCTCTTGATATGTTTGGCAAGGTAATGACCGTTCGTGACGAGTTGATTCCGGTATACTTCAAGCTCTGCACAGACGTACCTCTTGAGGCGATCGAGGCCATTACCCAAAAAATGGCCGGCATAGTCTATGAAGATAAACACATGGCAGTATTTGGCAATCCAGACAACCCAAGAGATACCAAGGCCAGCCTGGCACGAATTATCGTCGCTCGCTACCATGGTGAGAAAGCTGCGAATGATGCCGAGGCCACCTGGAACAGCCAGTTTCGTGATGGTGAAAAACCCAAAGATATTGAATCGCTCAAGATCAAACCCGGCAAACTCATCGATCTTATAGGAATGCAGTTTGATATCAGTAAGTCAGAGGCTCGACGTATTATGAGCCAAGGTGGTGTGCGAGTGGATGATGAGGTTGTTAAAGATCATGATACTGTACTTGAAAAATCAGCACTGGTACAAGTAGGTAAGCGTCGTTTTGTGAAGTTCAAGATCTAGTCTTCTGTTATAAACCTTGGCTTTATTAGGTCTGGGGTTTTTGATATTCAAAAAGTGATGATAGTATAAGAATGTAACTCGCACCTTAGAGGAGTGGCGTATGTCGAATATTTCTGATGTGAGCACAGAAGATAGAAGTCGTTTGCAAGCACTTGAGCAGCGTATAATCAGGCTTTCATGGGTTATGACGATTGTTAATTTATTGGCCATTTTAATTTATGGCGCAATCTTCCTCACTCACAATATTCCTAATTCAAATGTCTATGCAATTTGGTTGCTTACCTTCGTTATACTACTATCAGGTGGATCACGAATCTACATAAGTGAATACTTCGTGAAAAAACAGCCAAGTTTTACGAAGGATCTACGTCTCTGTGCCCTGTTGATATGGTTAATCTGGTTCTCGTGGGCCACTTTCAACCTACTTACATCAGTTGTTACTATTTCAATCAGCTAACATCTAAAACTTATAAAATCCAGCTACTGAATAATTCAGTAGCTTTTTTCGTACTGTGTTCGTGCTAAAATAGTACTATGATGTTAGACTCGCGAGTTTCGAATCTTAAAGGTGTGGGGCCGGTTGTAGAAAAGGGCCTTCATACACTTGGTATTCGAACAGTACAAGATCTTCTGCAGTACTGGCCACGACGCTGGGACGACTTTAGTACTATTAGCAAGATCAATACTATGAAGCCCGGGCGAGTGGCGGTACTCTGCAAAGTGTTGGCTCTAGATGTCCGTCGCTCAGCTCGACAGCGTAGACTCACTATAACCGAGGCAGTACTTACAGACGGTAGTGGCACTATCAAGGCCGTGTGGTTCAATCAGCCATTTCTTCTCAATACTCTCAAAAAAGACGAAAAATATCTCTTTGCGGGAAATTTTGAATTTAAGAACAACTATCTAAGTCTTAATAGCCCTACTATCGAGCCAGTCACAGAAGATAACTACAAAGGCAAGATTTATAGTATTTACCCTGAGACAAGCAGTATTACCTCCAAGACTTTGCAAAAACTTGTAAGCCAAGTAATAGATTTGCGTGAAGACTTGCACGATAGTTTACCAAGTGTAGTTGAGCAAGAAAATGAACTCATCAGTTACCCCGAAGCTATCAAGCAACTACACCAACCTGCCAGTATGACAGAGCTTGCTGACGCCGAGAGAAGAGTGGGTTTTGCCGAGCTTTTCGAATTAATCTTGACTGGCCTTGTGATTAAGCAAGATATTAAGACTGAAATTTCTGCTGTAGTGAAATTTGATAAAGACGTGGTAGACGAGATTCTAACCCAAATTGACTTTGATCTCACAGATGCCCAGCGCAAAGTCACCTGGCAGATATTTCAAGATATTGAACACGAACAGCCCATGAATAGAATGATTGAAGGCGATGTAGGTAGTGGCAAGACCCTGGTCGCGTTGCTAGCCAGTGCAATGACCTTGCGAGCAGGATTCCAAGTAGCACTTATGGTGCCTACCGAGATACTTGCGCGCCAACACATAATGACCACCAAGAAGTTATTTGAAAAAATGGGTCTTACCGCTGAGTTACTAATCTCGGCATTTTCAGGTGCTGAAAAAAAACAATTACATCAAAAGATCGCCGACGGCGAAATAGATTTGATAGTTGGTACACACGCCTTACTGTCTGAGGGTGTGGAATTTAATAATCTCGGCCTTGTAATTATAGATGAACAGCATCGGTTTGGTGTCAATCAAAGGCGTACTCTTAAGACTAAAGCAAGTTTTATGCCGCATGTTCTAACTATGACGGCTACACCCATTCCGCGTAGCCTCGCTCTGGTAGTCTATGGTGATCTTGATGTGTCTGTAATAGATCAATTACCTCCAGGTCGCAAACCCGTGCAGACCAAAGCTGTTCGTGAGATAGACCGTAGTACGGTATACTTTTTTGTTGATCAATTGCTTGCTCAAGGCCAGCAAGCATTTGTAGTCTGTCCGCTTATTGAAGAGAGTGATGAGGGTGGTATGAAATCTGTCAAAGCTGAGTTTGCTCGTTTGCAAAAGACCGTGTTTTCTCACCGCAAAATAGCTATGATACATGGACGCATGAAGCCAGATGAGAAGACTGCAATTATGCAAGATTTTCGTGCTGGCAAATATGACATATTACTTGCAACTACAGTTATAGAGGTTGGAGTAGATATACCGAATGCAACCGTACTAATTGTAGAAAATGCTGAAAGATTTGGCTTGGCAGCCCTACATCAATTGCGGGGCCGAGTAGGACGAAGCAGTGTTCAGTCGTACTGTTACTTGTTTTCTGATACAGACAATCCAGTATCTTATAAAAGGCTACAGGCGATGGAGAAAACTACCGATGGTTTTAGGCTGGCTCAGATAGATCTTGAAATGCGTGGGCCTGGAGAAATATATGGCACCAGTCAGCATGGGCTGCTTGATATGCGCTTTGCAGACATATTCGATACAAAACTTTTAGCTGAGGTCAAGCAAGCCGCTATAGCTTTTATAAGTAGCCATAATATGGTAGAATATCCTCTAACAGTAGAGAGAATTAACAGGCTAAAAAAACTCACCTCACTAGATTAATTTTATGAATTCAGGCGTCGTTACATATTTCACCAAAGGTAAAGTACTTAATACTGTTGGTACTCATCAAAAGTTTGACAAGACCGCATACCGGTTGATTTTACCTATGTTAGAAGCAGATAAATTTCCATCAAAGACAATGATTTTAAAATTTGAAGGTATGGGCGGCCCTGATGGTCTCAAGATGAAAAGCCGTCAATATAAGGCCGATCACTTGTGGGATCCAATCAATAAAATCGGTAATCTACCTATCTGGATAGAAGTACATTTTGCCAACCTCGCTGCTGCTCTTAAAGAAGGAGACTTGGTGAAGGCTTCATTTGAGGCTGGATTTATGGCTCACTACCTTACCGACAGCCTCACCCCTGCGCACCATGTCAGTATGAAGCTCATGGCCGCTGAATATGATGATGCAAGCAAGGTACGTAGAGGCTGGCTATATTTTGGTCGCAAGGGGCTAATGACTTCTCATGTAATGTTTGAAGGAGGTGTTTCTACTTCTATCGCCATGAATCGCTTGCGGGTCAATTTTGATCAAGACCTGTATGAAAAAATTCTGAAAGTTGGCATCAAAAAAGTCGTAGAAGAAGAATCATTGCGTATCGCCAAGCTTGATCTATATGATCAATTCATCAAAAAAGGCTGGACAGCCAGTCTTGCCAAGACGGTAAAGACTGTTGTAGTCAAACGCATACCCCAGCTTATTGCTGCTGCATGGCTCGCTGCATATATGGAAGCTGGTGGTGAGGTAAAATCAGTGAACGAAACTCACACAGCTTTACTCTAGCTTACAGATTTAGAGGACTTTTACTTCTTTTGCACGATCCAGAAGATCAATAGGGTACTTGCCACTAAAGCAGGCTGTACAAAGCTGGTCTTCTGGCAAACCAATGGCCTCGATCATGCCATCATAGCTCAAGAATTCTAATGAGTCTGCACCCACGTGTTTACATATTTCAGCGACAGATTTTTTGGCTGCAATAAGCTTGCTTTGATTGGGTGTATCAATGCCGTAGAAATCTGGAAATTTTACTGGCGGTGAGCTGACTCTAATATGTACTGATTTTACTCCTACCCCACGTAGCATCTTTACTATTTGCTTTGTCGTGGTACCACGTACAATTGAATCATCGATAAGTATCACATCTTTACCGCGTAAATGGGTAGCAAGGGGATTGAGCTTCATAGCGACTGCCCGTTCGCGTAATTCTTGCGTAGGCTCAATAAAACTTCGGTGAATGTAGCGGTTTTTAATAAGGCCGTGATCAAACTCAAGTGAACAGCCTGAAGCATAGCCAAGTGCAGCCGGAATAGATGAGTCTGGTACAGGTACGACGATACCTCGTTTTATAGGGTGCTCACGGGCAAGTTTGCGCCCTAGTCGTCGTCGTGCCTCATTCACAAGCTTACCCTGCAAAATACTATCTGGTCTGGCAAAGTAGATAAATTCAAAGATCTCTAGTTTGAGATCACTTGGCTCAATCTGCCATTTTTTGAAGCCTTTTCTCGATATTTCTACGAGTTCTCCAGGGGAAATATCACGTACAAAACGTGCACCCAGCATATCAAAGGCACAGGTTTCAGAGGCTATTACGTAGCCAGTGCGACCAAGCTTACCAAGGCTCAGTGGACGAATGCCATACTTATCACGAAAAGCGTAGATAGCATCACGAGTCATCATGACACAACTAAATGCACCGGTGAAAAGTGGCCAACTAGCCTTAATAGCCTCGTCTGGAGTACTACCAGTGTATATATAATAGCGAATCGCATCTGCCATCATCTCAGAATCATTTGTACCAGCCTTTAGGAGTTTTTTGCTTCTGAGAAATTTTTTGAGCGCAACCGTAGAGTGAATATTGCCATTATGTGCAAACGCCATTACATCGTCACCACGGTGAATGGGCTGAATGTGCCTATCATGTTTTTGACCTGAGGTAGCGTAACGATTGTGACCAATGGCCATATTTCCTTTCATCATCTGCAGGTCTGACTCTTTGTAGACCTGTGCTACTAGACCAGCTCCACCATGTGCAAAAAACTCCCTACCGGTACTTGAGATAATGCCAGAGCTTTCTTGTCCGCGGTGCTGTAAGGCGGAGAGACCAAAATATGCCAATCGTGCGGCTGGCTGAGCAGGGGTATAGAGCGCCATGACAGCACACTTTTCATGCAAGGTATTTTTTTTCCACTTCTCAAACGTCATTACGATATTGTATCATAGGCCTATGTTAAAAATTACATCTGGAATATTTGGTGGCCAAAGTATTGTACAGCCCAAGACTTCACTGACTCGGCCTGTCAGTGAACAAACTCGCCATGCAATATTTCAAGTGTTGGGCGACGTTGAAGGTCTTACGGTAATAGATCTGTTTGCAGGTAGCGGAGCACTTGGGTTGGAGGCTCTGAGCTTAGGAGCATCAAGTGCGGTATTTGTAGATTCTGGCCAAGTTGCAGTTGAAGCTATTAAGACTAGTATTCATAACCTAAAAGTTACTAGTACCGCCAAAGTTGTAAAAAGCTCAGTAGAAAAATTTTTAGAAACGAACACTGAAAAATTTGATCTGATCTTTTTTGACCCACCCTATGCCAAGTTTGGTCTAGACAGCCTAAAGCAAGTATCAAATCATCTCAATCCAACCGGAATAATAATAGTGAGTTGTTCGGCAAAAACTGAGCTTCCACATGGGATTGATCATGCCGAACAGATCAAGCAAAAGATCTATGGCGACACTCAAATCACGTACTACCACTTGAAAAAAACATAAAGTTATTGTAAAGTAACTCTAGTTTTGTTCCTTCTTTTAGAGAAGAGGTAGCATGTCAAGCTTTGACGAAGTATTGGCACAGCTATGTGAATACCAGGGTTTACAATTTGTTTCGAGAATTACCCTAGACCATGACGGCACAAGCTTGAGGACTACGTGCGATATATTGCGTTACGAGATTTTGCATTTAGTATTAGATCCAGCTGAATACAATGTGCAGATGTACTACGACCGTTGCCGAGAAATTTGCCGTCAGTTTATGTCCGGTACTCCGGGTGCTTGCTCTGATTGTTTAAAGAATGCAAAAAATGGCGAGTTTAGAATGCTAGGTTTCTTTGTAGAGTTTTTTGATGATGGTAAACATATAGTGATTACAGAAGATGGAAAGCAAATCTATCGACAACTTGAAGTGCACATTTTTCCTTCATTAAAGATAGAACAGGCCTATTTACGAAAATCAGAGCGTAAAGCAATGATGAGCTTTGTTCGATGGGCAGAGATTGAGCCAGATAAACAAATCGTTCTTCCAGCCCTGTCAAAGTGACAGGGTTTTTTATTTCGACGCATACACTGTATAATTACCTGCACATATGGCTCACAATGACACACTTATTATCACTGGCGGTAAAAAGCTTACCGGAACTATCTTGGTGCGCGGTGCCAAAAACGCTGTCACCAAAGAAATGGTTGCTGCTATGCTTAGCCCTGAGCCATCGATACTACATAATGTACCAGACATAGCTGACGTTGCGGTCGTAAGTGAAATGATCCGGTTGCACGGCGGAACAGTCACACACGTGGGCGACGGGACTATCCAGATAGAATCTTCAAAGATCAAAGTGGCTGACCCCGTCGAGCTCCATGAGATAGCAGGTACGAGTAGAATCCCAATCTTATTCGCTGGTCCATTACTCCACAGACTCGGGAGGGCCGAACTCCCAATGCTTGGCGGTTGCGAGATAGGTCCGCGGCCAATTGACTTTCATCTGAAGGCACTTGCCAATATGGGTGCAGAAATTAGTGAGACTGATAAATCAATCGAGCTTGTGAGTGATGGTCTCAAAGGTACGAAGATAGAGCTGGAATATCCTAGTGTTGGGGCTACCGAGCAAGTGTTATTGAGTGCAGTACTCGCCAAAGGGGTCACTGAGCTGACAAATGCTGCAATAGAGCCAGAAATTATAGATCTTATCTGTGTGCTACAAAAAATGGGTGCAATTATTGGTGTTGGTACTGATAGGGTTATTACAATCCAAGGAGTAGACGAGCTGCATGGCTACGAACACACTGTTCTAACAGATAGAATAGAGGTAGCTAGCTGGGCATGTGTTGCGGCTGCCACAGACGGCAAAATAATGGTGACTGGTGCTCAACAGGAGCCGATGATGACATTTCTCAATACTTTTAGACGGGTAGGTGGTGAATTTAAGATAACTGACGATGGAATAGAATTTTGGCGCGGCCGCCCACTCACTAGTATTACGCTTGAGACCGATGTACATCCAGGTTTTATGACCGATTGGCAACAGCCTTTTGTAGTACTTCTTACACAGGCTGAGGGGAGTAGTACCATACACGAAACTGTCTATGAAGATCGATTTGGGTTTACTGATACTTTGGTAAAGATGGGTGCCAAGATTCAGCTGTATCAAGAATGTCTTGGGGGTACTCACTGCAGGTTTGAAAACAGCAATCACAAACACAGCGCAATCATCTCAGGGCCAACAGAGCTTCATGGTGATGAGATTGTGGTGCCAGATCTGCGGGCAGGGTTTAGCTATATAGTAGCAGCTCTTGTAGCCGAAGGTCAGACTATAATTCACGGGCTGAAGACAGTAGAGCGTGGTTATGAAAAATTTGAAGAAAAATTACGGGCCATAGGTACCGAGATTATTTCAA
>CAYNHH010000011.1:22188-23537 GCA_964397085.1 uncultured Candidatus Saccharibacteria bacterium | reverse complement strand
GGTTATGAAAAATTTGAAGAAAAATTACGGGCCATAGGTACCGAGATTATTTCAAAATAATCTGTTATAATGTGTTGTGCGCCGCGGTGGTGGAATTGGTAGACACGCCAGCCTTAGGAGCTGGTGAGGTAAAACTCGTGGAGGTTCAAGTCCTCTCCGCGGTACCAGCGTAAAATCTCAGTCAAGCTGAGATTTTTGTTTACGGTAATAGACGTAACTTTATAAGCACAAGAATATTGTCAAATTGTATTGACAAAAAATATGCTAATTTGCTACAGTACGTAGTGCAATTGTACCTTTCATTAGCTGTGGTTACACAGCGATATCAGAATTTATATCTTAAATATTGGTATCGCTGTGTAACAGCAACAGACGTGCTGACCGACTCGAACAGTCCCGTCACACAGGTCGATCTCTTCGAGAGGTCCTTGTCGGTCAGCACACCAACGCAGTGTCATTGCGGTTACTACTCCCGTCATGTAAAACAAGACCAGATACAAGACCTGTTCAGCCTCCTTAGTCTTGCTAGCAAGGCCGGGGTTGCTCCATAGGGTGGGAGTCTGGCAGCGGCAGTACGTGTTCTCGCAGCTTCGGTTGCGATTTCACACTGCCCACCGAAAGTGACACTCTTCGTGAAACCCGGGTTATCGTACTCTCCTCCTAGCGAGTACGAGCTTTACTAGATGGAGTAGCGGTCGTGGGGAGACTGCAATCTCATTGCCTGGTGAAGACCAATAAGGTGATCTTTCTACTTGAGACGAAACGTTTCTGGTGGTAGTCACAAAGTAGGCAGGGCTGGCGAGTGAACTCTGGGCAACCGGACGACAACAAAGGCTCACCTTGGTTTCACGAAGATCTTCCTGCCCTTACGTCAGTAAGGGCAGGCATTGTCTCAAATATGATATTGGTGCCTGCCAAGCGCCAAAAGTGATGTTCGCATTACTTAAGTATCGCATTGTGAGATCGCGGACGAGCCGAAATTGGGGCGCCTTGGCCTTCGGGCTAAAGGATGAGAGGTCGATCTCTCCGTCTGCACTACGCCCGGGCGATGGCCACTTGAGCCATCTCGGGTCATCGACCCGGGCGACCAACGTACACCCCTCACCACTATGGTGAGGGGCTTTTTATTTTGCTTCATATATGCTATTATTCTCTCTATGAAAACAGCTCAAACAACTTGGTATTTCTTTTTTACAAACTTCGCAAGCCGCCGAGGTGTATTGAGCTAATACATTCCAAACGTAATTATTCAAACCTCGGTGATAGCCGAGGTTTTTTAATTAGCGAAGATATTTATATTGGTCTTGGAACATCCAAGGCCAATCGAGTACCTTCAACCAAAGGGGAGA
>CAYNHH010000011.1:15172-22088 GCA_964397085.1 uncultured Candidatus Saccharibacteria bacterium | reverse complement strand
CCCCGATCAGATTCTGAGAATTTTTGAAAAGGCCCTGGATGAATGCGGGGGAGAAGATGAAACAATTTCGTGATGACAGAATAAATGATGATGATTTCTTTCCTCGTCTTGATGAAGATTTGTATGACAAGTTCTTGTCACTGGGTGAAGACTACTTTGATGACCCTATGATGCGACACTGCTACTTACAGATTCAATACTGTCGTGAGATCAAGCTTAGAGCAATACAGGCACGTAAGATTAACGAAGCGATGCAAGCTGATAAGTACAGATCGTGATTCCCCTCAGAAATGAGGGGTTATTCTTTACTAAAAAAAGAATAAATGGTAATATCGTTGCGTTATAGCACCAAGTGAGAGGACAAGAAATGACATTCAAGAAGGTTGCAGTTGCGCTCACTGCGCTGGTAGTAACAACCAAGCTTGCTGTGAAGAGAGCAAATCGTCCTCGTAACTTCTATTTCGAGTATTTGTCGCCTCGTGTTGTGTTGGTCTCAGGTGAAGTGTTGGATGGAGCTTCAATTCCTACAAAATTTGGTTGGGCAACAGATATTGATGAAGTTTGGTATTGCTATAGCTCGTCAAAAGAAATTCAAGCAGAAATTCGCAATAAGTACGAAGGCAATGCCGCATGGACTGTACCTTTTAGTCTTACTCTCGACAAGACCATGCTCTACCTGATGCTTGTTGAGAAGCTGAAGAAGCTTGGCACAAGCAAGAAGCAAATTCTTGTTATCACGGATGCCGCCACATTGGCGAAATTGCGCAGAAACAGCAGAGATTGGTCTCGTTCGGCTGACGATGTGTACTGGTATCCAGTTGATCGTCCTATCGATTCAAGAGAGAACTACCTGGCCTCTTAGTCTTTCGTTCTTTTGCCCCAACCAGTAATGGTTGGGGTTTTTATATAGAAAAATCAAAAAACATCTGGTACAATAACCAGATTATGATTACACACAAACTATCCAAAACTACCAAAACTGAAGCCACACTATTAATCACTGCAGATGCAGAGTTTATTGACCCATATAAGAAGTCGGTATTAAAAAGACTCAAAAAAGATCTTAAAGTTGATGGTTTTAGACCTGGTAATGTGCCAGATAAAATTGCTGAGCGCGAACTCGGTGAGCAACGAGTACAAGCCGAAGTGCTCGAAGAAGTAATAATGCATGCATATACTAAAGCTGCTCGTGAGCTCAAGCTTGATACAATCGCAAGTCCGAAGATCTCACTCAAAAAATTTGTACCCTATACAGAAGTAGAGTTTGAAGCTGTTGCTCCAATCATGCCAGAGATAACACTTGATCTAAAAAAGCTCAAAGTAAAGAAGCCAGAGGTGAAAGTTGATGCTAAGGAGATAAACGAAACTCTCGAAAACTTACGCAAGCAGGGTGCTACGAAGACACCTAGTAAGAGCGGTATCAAAAACGGTGATGAAGTAAAATTTGACTTTGCTGGGGTGCGAGCTGGCAAACCCGTAGAAGGCGCAAGTGCAACAGGGCATGTCATGACAATTGGCGAAGGAAGTTTTATACCTGGGTTTGAAGACAATATGCTGGGTCTCAAAGCCGGTGCTACCAAGACCTTCACTGTGACTTTCCCTAAAGACTATCACGCCAAAGATTTATCTGGTAAAGACGTAGAGTTTACTGTGACAATTCACGAAATTAGTACGGCCGAGCTTCCAGAACTCAATGATGCTTGGGCAAAGACTGTAGGACCTGTTCAGGACCTCAAGAGTCTTAAAGAAGAAGTCAAAAAAAGTATTGAGCAAAACAAAGCTGCCGAAACCAACAAGCAATTTGAGAACGAAGTACTCGAAGCCGCAGTCAAGCTCGCTGACTTTGCAGTGCCAGAAACATTGGTAGAAGAACAAATTGAAAGATTACGTGCTGAAACAGAAGATAATCTCAAAAATAGCGGTTTGGATCTAGAAAAGTATCTACAACTTCAGGGCCAAAAACCAGAAGAGTTTGCTGCAACACTAAAAACTGAAGCTGAAAAGCGAGTAAAACTCGGTTTGCTGCTCAGACATATTATTGAACAAGAAAAAATTACCGTAACTGATGCAGAGGTTGATGCAGAACTCATGCATATGAAGAGCCACTATACAGACCCCAAGATGCAAGAGGAGTTGTCTCACGATCATTTCAAATCTGACTTGCGAAATCATTTACTGACCACCAAGGCAGTTACCGTTTTAGCTGACGCAGCAGTAAAGTAGCCAAAGTTTTTTATAAAAAAAGAGTAGAGGAGAGAAGTCTCTCCCCTACTTCCCTATTTTTTGTGATAACTCCCCTTTCGATATATATGCTTGTAAATTTAAATGACCTGTCTCCCCCTCTAAATTGCATGGTTTGAAAAATCAATATCTCAAACATATCTTATTATTTAAGCGAGAAAATAGGCGGATATTATTCAGGCGAGTAGCTTGAGTATGTTAAAATAGGCACTATGACTACAAACAACATTTCTAACTCAATTTTGATCCCAACTGTAATTGAAAAGACCCAAGGTGGTGAGCGAGCCTATGACATATACTCTCGTTTGCTCAAAGAACGCATTATCTTCCTGGGTACCGAAATAGATGACACGGTAGCCAATCTTGTGATTGCACAGCTGCTTTTCTTGCAGAGCGAAGACCCAAGTGCAGACATTAGTCTGTACATCAATAGCCCAGGCGGAAGCGTGACTGCTGGTTTGGCAATTTATGATACGATGCAACACATTACTCCAGATGTGAGTACAATATGCGTAGGTATGGCAGCAAGCATGGGTGCATTTCTGCTCGCTTGTGGTGAGCCTGGTAAGCGATTTTCGCTCCCCAATAGCCGTGTAATGATTCATCAGCCCAGTGGCGGCTTTAGTGGAACTGCCTCAGATATTGAGATTACCGCCAATGAGATTATCAAAATTCGCCACAAGCTCAATCAAATATTAGCTCAAAAAACTGGTCAAAAACTCGAGAAAATCTCTTCTGATAGTGATCGTGATTTTTGGCTCGCAGCGGATGAAGCTAAGAAATATGGCTTGGTTGATGAAGTGGTAGAGAAAAAGCCAATTAAATCTAAGTAGTAATAATTAAGAACAAATATGTATTCGTCTGTACTCCGAAACACTAATTTTCTAAAAATTTGGTTTGCTCAGCTCACCAGTCAGCTTGCGGCCAACTTACTAAATTTTGCGTTGATTATTCGTGTGTATGATTTGGCCGCCCAAACACCATACGCCAATATTGCAGTAAGCTTGCTGATTCTAGCCTTTGGTATTCCATCGGTAATATTTGCGGTACTAGCCGGCGCGTACGTCGATCATTGGGATAGAAAAAAAGTCCTTATTATCACTAATGTTGCCCGAGCAATACTAGTATTAGGTTTTCTATTCCTAGAGAGTAACCTTATACTGGTCTACTTACTAGTGTTTGCTATCTCGATATTTTCACAGTTCTTCACACCTGCAGAAGGTGCAGCCTTGCCTCGAATTGTGAAAAAATCAGACTTTCTTAGTGCCAACTCTCTTTTCTTGTTTACTCTATATAGCTCCTTTGTACTTGGCTACAGCCTAGCCGGACCAATCGTTGCTCTCTGGGGACCAAGTTCTGTCTATTATGTTACCTCTGCAGCATTTATTATTGCTGCAGTGCTCTGTATAGGGCTACCAAGCATGCGTGCTGAGGCGTCCACTAAGCCTATCAAAGAAATCAATAAAGAAGTGTTTTCTACAATTCGTACAAGCTTTACTCAGATAGTCACTAATCCAAGACTAATCTTTCCTATAGTAAATCTTACAATTGGACAGGCAATGCTTGGGGTGCTCGCGGTGTTAGCCCCGGCTATTGCGCTGCTGGTGTTTGGAAAAAGCCTGACCCAAGTAAGTGTCTTTCTTATCGTACCGGCGGCAGTAGGTATGGTAATAGGCGCCATACTCGTAGGTCAATTCTTCAAGCATATAAGCAAGACTGCAATTATTAATGTTGGAATCGTTATTGCCTCAATAATGCTAATAAGCTTGAGTTTTGTACCTGCCCTTCACAATTTACAGTTTTTTAGCTTGATTGTGGCAGGCATTTCTCTCACTCTTGGCATAGCAAATGGCCTGGTGAGTGTGTCTGCCCAGACATTATTGCAGTTAAATTCAACCGACGAGGCCAGAGGAAAGATATTTGGCACCCTCAATATGATGATGAATGTCGCTGCAATACTACCGGTTCTGCTTGCAGGAATTACTGCAGATCTCGTAAGTCCACTCAAGGTATTAACTGCCTCTGGAGTACTAATAGGTATTTACGGAATATTCCAATACAAAACTTTTGCAAAGTTACACCTAAAAAGTACTTGACACAAGACAGATTTTCAAGATAAGATAGTACTCATACAGAGGACGCTTAAACTCTTCAACCGGTTTGTATACTCAAAGATATTTGGGTTACCGGTTTTTTGTCAGTTTAGAAAAACCTCCTGTTCGGCACACCAACTATAATAGGAGAGACTGGGAAATATGGCGAAAACCCCTGTTCAAAAACGCGTTTTTTTACATCAAAACAAAGAGTTACTAGGCTTACCAAATCTAATTAAAATTCAAACTGATGCTTACAATTGGTTTGTCGATGAAGGCCTCCAAGAACTATTCGCTGAAGTATCACCTATTGAAGACTTCACCGGCAAAAGATACGCTCTGAGTTTTAAAGATTATCACTACGAAGTGCCAAAATTTGATGAAGCTCAAACTAAAGAAAAAAACCTTAGCTTCGAAGCCTCACTCAAAGTTACAGCCGAACTCCTCAACAAAGAAACTGGTGAAATAAAAACTCAAGAGATATTCTTGGGTGATTATCCTATTATGACAGAGCGCGGTACGTTTATTATCAATGGTGTCGAACGTGTTGTAGTAAGTCAGCTTGTACGTAGCCCTGGTGTGTTTTTCACACGTGAAAATGCAGCCAGCTACTTTGGTGCCAAAATTATCCCTAACCGTGGTGCATGGCTTGAGATAGAAACCGGCCAAAACGGCGTCATGAGCGTTAAGATAGATAGAAAACGTAAAATTCCAGTTACCGCATTATTGCGGGCTTTTGGATACGGATCTGATAAAGAACTTAAAGAACTCTTTGCCGACACCGATACAGGTGAAGTGAAGTTTATTGATGAAACAATTGCAAAAGACCCTAGTAGCTCAAGTGCCGAAGCTTTAATGGAAGTGTATCGTCGTATTCGCCCAGGCGATCTCGCTACTGTCGAAAACTCAAAGAGTCTTATTGATGGTATGTTTTTTGACAACAAACGGTATGACTTCTCAAAAGTAGGCCGTTATAAAGTGAATAAGCGCCTTGGTCTAAATGTAAAAAATACTCCTGAAAACCGCATTTTACGCAAAGAAGATTTCGTTGCTATCGTAAAAGAAGTAATCAGAATGAGTAACTCAAATGCACCTACAGAAGACATCGATCACCTTGGTAATCGTCGCTTGAAGATGGTGGGTGAGCTTATGCAGCAACGATTTAGAGTCGGAATCTTGCGAATGGAACGAATCGTAAAAGATCGAATGAGCTTAGCTGACCCAGAAACTATTATGCCAGCTCAACTTGTGAATGTTCGTCCAATTGTAGCGAGTGTCAAAGAGTTCTTCGCGTCTCACCAACTCAGCCAATTTATGGATCAAATCAATCCACTTGCTGAGATCGTGCACAAGCGTCGCTTGAACGCCATGGGACCCGGTGGTCTCAATCGTGAACGTGCTGGATTTGAAGTACGTGATGTTCACAGAACTCACTACGGTCGTATTTGCCCAATCGAAACTCCAGAAGGACCAAACATTGGTCTAGTAAGCACTTTGGCTACATATGCACGCATTAATGAATATGGTTTCTTAGAAAGCCCATACCTCAAAGTAATTAATAGCTGCACTCCAGACAAAGCTGCAGGCGAAATTGCCAGCAAACCCCTTAAAGATAGTAAGGGCCAACTGCTTGTAAAGGCCGGTGACACTATCACTGCTACAATTGCCAAAAAACTATCATCAGCGGGTATTGATGTGGTGCCAGTGAAAGCTCACGTAACTACAGAAGTCATATATTTAGATGCTTCAGATGAAGAAAAGGCAGTAATTGCTCAGGCTAACACCCCTGCTGACGACAAAGGATATTTCATTGAACCGCGAGTTGCGGTACGTAGTGTAGGTGGTGAAGCTGATGAAGAAGACGCTAATTTAGTAGAATATATGGATGTTACTAGTAAGCAAACAGTCGGTGTTTCAGCTAGTCTAATACCATTCTTAGAACACGATGATGCAAAGCGAGCACTTATGGGTGCTAACATGCAACGACAAGCTGTCGCCTTAATTCGTCCAGACTCACCTGTGGTAGGTACTGGCATTGAAGGTACTGTTGCGGTTGACTCAGGTCAAGTAATTGTTGCTGCAGAAGACGGTGAAGTTGTTTCAGCTACAGCCAAGGCAGTTACTGTGAAGTACAAAAAACTTGGTCTAAAGACATACGAGCTTGCAAATTTTGTACGCTCTAACCAAGGTAGTTGTATACACCAAAAAGCAGTTGCAACTTCTGGTCAGACTGTGAAAAAAGGTGATGTGTTAGCAGACGGTATGAGTACTCAAGCCGGTGAACTTGCCCTTGGACAAAACGTAGTAGTGGCTTTTATGCCATTTGATGGCCTCAACTTTGAGGATGCAATTGTACTTTCTCAAAGACTTGTGCAAGACGATCGTTACACGAGTATTCATATTGAGACTCACCATGTTGATGTTCGTGACACCAAGCTTGGTGCCGAAGTGGTTACCCGAGATATTCCAAACGTATCAGAAGAAAGTCTAAAAGATCTTGATGAAGAAGGTGTAGTACGTATTGGTGCAGAAGTTGGTGCAGGCGATATCTTAGTAGGTAAAATTACTCCTAAGGGTGAGAC
>CAYNHH010000011.1:0-15072 GCA_964397085.1 uncultured Candidatus Saccharibacteria bacterium | reverse complement strand
CAGAAGTTGGTGCAGGCGATATCTTAGTAGGTAAAATTACTCCTAAGGGTGAGACTGAACTATCAAGCGAAGAAAGACTCCTACGGGCAATATTTGGTGAAAAAGCTCGTGATGTAAAAGATACTAGTCTACGTGTACCGAATGGTGCCTCTGGTAAGGTAGTTGACGTCAAAATATTGAGCCGAGAAAATGGCGACGACCTGTCAGCTGGCGTATCTCTACAGATATACGTATCTATTGCAGAACTCCGCAAAATTCAAGTAGGTGACAAAATGGCAGGACGGCATGGTGACAAAGGTGTTATTTCAAAAATTATGCCTGTTGAAGACATGCCACATTTAGAAGACGGTACACCGGTAGATATTATTCTTAATACTCTTGGTGTGGGTAGTCGTATGAATCTTGGTCAGATATTAGAGACTCACCTTGGTTGGGCCGCACAGGCTCTAGGCTACAAGATAGCTAGCCCAGTATTCGATGGTGTGAGTATTGACGAAATAAAAGCTGAGCTCAAAAAAGCCGGTCTTCCAGAAGATGGTAAGGCACAATTGTACTCAGGTTTCACAGGTGAGCCACTCACCAATAAAACTACTGTAGGTGTGAAATACATGCTCAAGCTTCAACACATGGTAGATGATAAGATTCACGCACGATCAACAGGACCATACGCTATGGTTACCCAGCAACCACTCGGTGGTAAGGCTCAGATGGGTGGACAGCGATTTGGTGAAATGGAAGTATGGGCTCTTGAAGCATATGGAGCCGCAAATACATTGCAAGAGATCTTAACCATTAAGTCAGACGATGTTATTGGTAGAAGTAAGGCTTATGAGTCAATCATTAAGGGTGAAGACATTAAGGGGCCAAGAGTGCCAGAATCATTCAATGTACTCGTGAAAGAACTACAAAGCTTAATGTTGGCAGTAGACCTTGAAAGAGATGAACTTTCTTCTCCTATAGACGCAGAAGATATGATTGCAGAGGCAACAGCCGAAGAAGTGACCGAACTCGGTGATGACAAGCTCATGGAAGGTACTGAGCTTCCTGAAGGTGAGGCGATAGTAGACCTAGCGGATGCAAAAGACAAAGATGATTTTGCGGTGCTAGCTGAGGCTGAATTACAAGAAGAAATTGAATCGGAAGAGGTATAAGACTATGGAAAAAGATATGACAATGCACGAACAACCAATTATTGACTTTGATGCTATCAAGCTGTCTGTTGCTGGTCCAGAACATATTCTCGACTGGTCAAATGGTGAAGTAATCAAGCCAGAAACGATTAATTATCGTACGCAAAAACCAGAAAAAGACGGGTTATTCTGTGAAAAGATCTTCGGTCCAACCAAAGATTGGCAGTGTTACTGTGGAAAGTATAAAGGCATTCGCTATAAAGGTATTGAATGTGATAAGTGTGGAGTATTAGTTACTCGAAGTATTGTGCGTCGAGAAAGAATGGCTCACATAGCTCTATGTGTACCAGTTGCACATATTTGGTTCTTAAGAGGTACACCAAGTCCAATTAGTCTTGTGCTCAATGTGGGCATTAGAGATCTTGAACGGGTTGTATACTTTGCTAATTTTATCATTACTGACGTAGACGAAAAGGCCAAGGCTGATGCTATTGCAGATCTTAAGAAAGACTTTGATTCTAAGTATAAAGAATTAGTAGCAAAATATGATATCAAGGATGGTAAAGGCGAGGCTATGTCTGATGAAGCTACCAAGGAATTCGCAGAGCTTGATGCTAACTGGACAGCTGCCAAGACTGACCTCACTAATCTAGCCAAGTATCAGCTATTACCAGAAGGCCGATACCGCGAGCTTAATATGAAGTTTGGTCAAGTATTCAAAGCCGGTATTGGTGCTGAGGCTTTACAGCAGTTGCTTGAAGAAATTGATCTCAAAGAACTTACTGCAAGCCTCCGTAAAGAAGCTGAAGAGTCAGCTGGTCAGAAAATGAAAAAGGCCCTCAAGCGACTGAAACTTGTAGAAGGTATGGAACAATCTGGTATTCGTCCAGAATGGATGATTACTACCAATCTACCAGTAATTCCGCCAGATTTGCGACCAATGGTACAGCTAGATGGTGGTCGTTTTGCTGCATCTGATCTAAATGATCTCTACCGACGTGTTATCAATCGTAATAACCGTTTGAAAAAACTGTTCAAGCTCGAAGCTCCAGAAGTGATATGTAGAAATGAAAAACGTATGCTGCAAGAAGCTGTTGATGCGCTTATAGACAATAATGCTCGGCGTGATCGCGCAGTAAGTGCTGCTGGTAGCCGTAAAAAACTCAAAAGTCTTACCGATCTTCTAAAGGGCAAGCAAGGACGGTTTAGACAAAACCTTCTCGGTAAACGCGTAGATTACTCAGGCCGTTCTGTGATTGTAATTGGTCCTCACCTTAAATTGGATCAGTGTGGATTACCAAAAATGATGGCGCTTGAGCTATTCAAGCCATTTGTGATTGGTAAATTGATAGAAAAAGGTATCGCACACAATGTAAAGTCTGCCTCGCGTATGATTGAGCGAGCTCGTACTGAAGTATGGGACACTCTCGATGAAGTGATAGCTGGTAAGTACGTGTTGCTTAACCGCGCACCTACCTTGCACCGCCTTGGTATTCAGGCTTTCAAACCAATACTCATTGAAGGTAAGGCTATTCAATTGCACCCAATGGTATGTACGGCATTCAATGCTGATTTTGATGGCGACCAAATGGCAGTACACGTTCCATTGTCTGCTGCAGCTCAAGCTGAAGCACGTGACATTATGCTTTCAAAGCACAACCTACTCAAGCCTTCAAGTGGAGAGCCTGTAGTGCAGCCTAGTCAAGACGTTGTACTTGGATGTTTCTTCCTTACAAGCACCAAGCCTGGGCTGAAGGGTGAAGGAAAAGTATTTAGCGACACAAGTGAGGCTATTATGGCTCATCAAGAAGGTGTTGTAGAGTTGCGCGCCATGACCAAGGTACGAGTAAATGGTGAGATTATCGAAACTACACCAGGTAGATTGATATTTAACGAAATTTTGCCAAACGAAATTGCTTTTGTAAATGAAACACTCAACAAGACTGGTCTGAGAAAAATTATGGCCCAAGTATTTGCTGAGCTTGGTCAAGAAGTGACAGCTGATCTAGTAGATGATGTGAAAGACTTAGGGTTCAAATACTCAACTATTTCTGGTATTTCTATTGGTATGGATGACCTTGTGATTCCAAAAGAGCGTGACGCTATGATTGCTGAAGGTGAAGCCAAAGTACTCGACTATGTATCAAAATATCAACAAGGCTTGATCACCAATGACGAGCGATATGCTCGTACAGTAGATGTTTGGAAACACGTGGGTGAAGATATAGAAGCGCAACTTGGTGATACTCTTGCCAACTCTGACTCTACACTTCAAGATGACTTACAGTCTGGTGCACGTGCAAGTCTTGGTCAGATCAATAAGATGAGCGGTATGCTCGGGCTCATGCTTAGTCCTGCTGGTCGAGTTATTGAGTTGCCAGTGCGATCAAACTACAAAGATGGCCTTGGAGTACTTGAATACTTCATTAGTACTCACGGTGCTCGAAAAGGACTTACTGACACCGCTTTAAGAACCTCAGAATCTGGCTACCTCACGAGACGACTCGTTGATGTTGCACAAGATATTGTTATCTCTGAGAACGACTGTGGCGACAAAGAAGGCTACGTAATGAGTAAAGCCGAAGCTGAAGCAGTTGGCGAAGAAGGATTGTCTGCATGGATTGTAGGACGTACCTCACTCGAAAAGATCGTTGATCCTGAGACCTCTGATGTGATTGTGAAAAAAGGTCAACTTATCACAGATGTTGCCGCCAAGCGTATTAAAGAGATTGGACTTGAAACTGTGAAGATTCGTTCAATATTTAAATGTCAAAGCTCATGGGGCTTATGTCAGAAATGTTATGGTATCGATCTTGCTAAAGGCAATCCAGTGAGACTTGGTGAGGCAGTTGGTATTATGGCCGCCCAAAGTATTGGTGAGCCAGGTACACAGCTAACCATGAATACTAAGCATGCAACTGGTATTGGTGGGGATATTACTCAAGGATTACCACGAGTTGAAGAAATCTTCGAGGCTCGTGCACCTAAAGGCCAAGCGATTCTTTCTGAGATTGATGGCACCGTGAAGGTCACAAAGAAAGATACGAAGCAAATTGTGAGTATCATCCCTGATGACCAAAAAGTAACTACCTATGAACTAAAAGGCATGGTACCTAAGGTAAAAACTGGTACTGGTGTAACTCGCTCACAGATTCTTGCGAAGTCTACAGACGGCAAAAAGACCATCAAAGCTGGTGGAATAGGTACGGTGAGTGTTGAAGCAGACCAAATAGTCCTTACTCATGATAGTGGTAATACTAGAGAGTACACACTTTCTGAATATACTTCACTTGAGGTGAAGACAGGTGATCTTGTAACTGTTGGTCAACGTCTCAGTGAGGGATCAGTAAACTTGCAAGATATGTTGCGTCTGCAGGGTGAAGAAGCAGTACAACGCTATGTTATTGATGAAGTACAAGCTATTTACTTGAGCCAAGGTCAATCAATCGCTGCAAAGCATATTGAAGTGATGATACGCCAGATGTTCTCACGAGTACGTATTGAAGAACCAAATGATACTGAGTTCATCTCTGGCGACATTGTTTCTCGAGCAGTACTTGCTGAAGAAAACGGCGCAGTCAAAGAACGCAAAGGCAAGATTGCAACATACGAAAAGCTACTCATGCCAATCACTAAGATTTCTACAAGTTCTGATAGCTGGCTATCTGCCGCAAGTTTCCAAGAAACCACCAAGGTTCTTATAGGTGCAGCTATGCGTGGTAAGCAAGATAAGCTCCGTGGCTTGAAAGAAAACGTTATCATAGGACGCTTGATTCCGGTAGGAACAGGATTTCGTGAGGACGAAGAGGCTTGACCAGAAGAGCCCTATCTGATAGAATGTGTAAGTTATGCCAACTATAAACCAACTAATTCGTAAGCCACGCGTCAGCAAAGGCAAAAAGAACAAAGCTCCCGCTTTAGCTCGTAGCTTTAATGCGCTCAAAGTACGCACGAGCAGTATCAACTCTCCACTCAAACGTGGCGTGTGCACCAAAGTATTTACTCAAACACCTAAAAAGCCAAACTCTGCTTTGCGAAAGGTAGCGCGTGTACGGCTTACGAATGGTATGGAAGTAACCGCCTATATCGGTGGTGAAGGCCACAACTTACAAGAACACTCTGTGGTATTAATTCGCGGCGGCCGTGTAAAAGATTTACCTGGTGTTCGTTACCACGTTGTTCGTGGTGCACTTGATACAGCTGGAGTTTCTGGTCGTAAGCAAGGTAGAAGTAAGTATGGAACTAAACGAGAAAGTACAAAGAGCTAGACTATGCCACGAAAAGTAACCAAATCACTCAAGCGAATCATTCCTCCAGACAGAGTCTACAGTAACGTATTAGTTTCTAAGACTATCAACAAAGTTATGTTAGATGGCAAGAAGCATATTGCAGAAAAGCTTGTATATTCTGCAATTGAGCAAGCAGCCGTGAAGACCAAAGTTGAGCCTGCGGAAGTACTCGAAACAGCAGTCAAAAACGTCAGCCCAACTGTAATGGTAAAGTCTAAGAGAATTGGTGGTGCTAACTACCAAGTGCCTATGGAAGTAAAAGGTGATCGCAAAGTGCACTATGCCCTAGTGTGGATTCTCGACAGTGCTAGATCTAAAAAGGGTCAGAGCTTCGACAAAAAGCTTGCTAACGAGCTAGTAAACGCTTTCAATAACGAAGGTGACGCTATGAAGAAAAAGCAAGATGCCCACCAAATGGCCGAGGCCAACAAGGCTTTTGCTCACTTCGCTCGTTATTAAAATCTGTCTTCAATCAAAAAACCACCACAAGAATGGTGGTTTTTTGATACTGTGATACACTACAGATATGAGCGACCCAACACCAGCCCCTCATAACCAAGAAGCAGAAGTGTCTAAGACAGCTAATTCAGAAATTGAGCGAATAGAAAAATTCGAGCAACTCGCAAGTATTCATCAGATGCTTGCAGATTTTACTGAGTGGGCAAAAGAACAAGAAGCTAACAGTAAAGAAGCTGAGGAGATGCATGAAAAAATGTATTATTCAAAGTTGCCAGAGGCGTTATTCCATGCAACTACCCCGGCCAAAGCCAAACGTATAATGCTTGAAGGCCTGAAGCCTCACCAGCTTGAATTTGAACCAGACGTCGTGGTGAGCCTGAGCGATACAATCACTTTTGCAAAGTTTTGTGCTGGCGTGACGCAAGAGACCCCAGAAGATGATTTGGTTGTTCTAGAGATAACCACACGCGGTCTTGATAGAGCACAAGCAAGAAGTTTTTTGCAACTGCCCAATAAAGTATTGCCCAATGAGCCAATGCACGAAGTGCACTACTATGAGCCAATTAATGCAGATTGGATACATTCACTCGCTAGTGATGAAATAGCTGAGATTGAGAAAGAAGAAAAATAAACGCCCCAATCATGGTTGATTAGGGCTTAGTGATCACGAGGATGAAATAATTTCTCGAACCTTCTTTGCTTTATCTTCAAGTGGCAATGTGCTACCAATGTAATGAAAATTTGGATGCAATTTCCAGGCGTTGTGAGTCAGGGTATTTACTCGCACAGCAGTATCAACTGATTCATATCTATGCTCATTACCAAGTTTGCCGAAAAGTTCTGGCTGCTTTACTGCCAAAGACTCTAAAAATACTACAGCATCATAACGCTCAAAAATTTCTTGGCCATTGGTATGTAATTGCGACATAAAACCCGCCAAGCCTTCTGGATGATAGGCGATACCATCGGCTATTCCTCGATCGTGTATCACAAACTGAGTATCATCAAATTTGGCTTCAATATCTGCCAAATCTTCTAGGGCTAGTTGTATATGGTAGATGGCCGACTGAAAATGTCTCTGCCAGGTGTGGAATCGTTCGATACCGAGTTTCTCTTGATCTGGAGGAGCCGGAAACCCGCCACTCAAAATAAGTGTTGCACATTCAGGCACGAATACGGCTTTGGTCCCCAACTCAGTTCTCAGTGTTTCAATGACAGTTGTTTTACCAGCACATGGCCCGCCAGTAACTACAATTCTCTTCATTCTTTCTCCCTTTGTTTTAAGGTACGCTATTACTTTAGCTTGAGTCAAGTATGCTAATCTAGACAAGATAATTGTAGTCAAATACATTTGACTAGTACTTGACTCAAATTTTGCTACACTGAGTAGTATGCATTGGATACAAAAATACATCTTACGCCAGCTTACCCTAAATGAAACATGTCGATATTCTCAGCTCAAACCAAGTGGAGTAGAGGGCAATCTCTTTATGTATCACATGAGGGTTGTTATGAGGGATGGATATGTGCAAAAAGTTGCCAATGGCTACCAACTGACTTCTTCTGGCAAACAATATGTTGATAAAATCAGTATGGAAAAGTTTCAACCACGTATTCAACCCAAAATTGTCACTCTCCTTGTAGTAAAAAATAGCAGAGGTCAGCAGCTACTTTGGAAGCGAGACAAACAGCCCTTAATAGGTAAAGTCGGTTTTATCACCGGCAAGATTCATCTTGGTGAGAATATAGCCGATGCTGCTAATAGAGAATTGAAAGAAAAAGCTGGTATTACGGCAAGTATAAAGCATAGCGGCGATGGGTATCTGACAATATATGAAGATAAAGAACTTGTGAGCCAGGTATTGTTCCACTGCTTTACTGGGTCAACTAATACAAATACCATTCCAAAAGAATTTATCAAAAAAGTCTACTGGGGTGAGCTAGATGACTACGAAGGTGAGTTAATACCGGGTACAGCTGAAATCTACGAGCTCTCACAAAAAGACACTCACTTTTTTGCAGAAATAACTAAATAAAAACCCAAGCTATTGCTTGGGTAGAGTACTTAGGGCCTTGGCGTACATTTCATCTATTAATCCTTGCATTTCTTCTAGATTATGCTCCTGACACTTATATGAAAAGGTTTGATATAGGGTGAGGTACTGTTCTTCTAGAGCGTTGGTATTGAGCTTACCATCTAAGTAGTCTTGATGGATTTCGTTGTATGCACGACTACACTCTTCAAGTATGCTGATTTTAAGCGCACCCGTATACATAACAAGCTTGATCGATGTCTCGCCATGATCTTTGACTTCTTCGAGGTACATTGTTTTGTAGTTACGATTGGATTTACGGGCAAAGTAGAGCTCAATAAGTGTACGGAGGAAGGTATTGATCGTGAGAAATACAACACAGTAAAAGATGACATCTTGCTGAGTTTTATAGTCAAACCCCATAGAGCCTCCAATGTATTTGGTACAAGATCACATATATAATATCATATTAATTGGTTATTGTAAATATAAACGTCACCATGCTTAGTGTAGGCTTATGAATGGCTTGAGTTTTCGCTTGTGTAGAATCGTCAAATTTGCTATACTAAACCAGATACAAGCCGAAAGGCTGTTTTTATTGTCATAATTAATTTTATCTCTTTGTGGCATCATCGAAAAAATCATGATGCCTTGAAGAAACTACAGAAGGAAAAGTAAAACCCATGGCCCGTGATTATAGCTTAGAAGATACAAGAAATATCGGTATTATTGCCCATATTGATGCAGGTAAGACAACTGTAACAGAAGGCGTGCTTTATCGAACTGGCAAAGTACACAAGATAGGTGAAGTGCACCAAGGTGAAGCTACTATGGACTGGATGGAGCAAGAGCAGGAGCGTGGTATTACTATTACCTCTGCAGCTACAACTTGCTTCTGGAACAACAAGCGTATCAATATCATTGATACCCCAGGTCACATCGACTTTACTGTAGAAGTAGAGAGGTCCTTGCGCGTACTTGACGGTGCCGTAACAGTATTCGACGGTAAGATGGGCGTAGAGCCACAATCAGAAACTGTATGGCGCCAGGCCGACAAATATGGCGTGCCACGTATTTGCTTTATTAATAAGATCAATCAAACAGGCGGTGATTTTTACAAATCTCTCGAGTCTATACACGACCGCCTCACCAAGCACGCTTACCCAATCCACTTACCAATTGGCTTTGAGCAAGAAATAAATGGCGTTGTAGATGTGATATCTATGAAAGCCTACAGCTACAAAGACTATACCGATAAAGAACTCGTAGAGTCAGAAGTGCCTGCAGATATGCTCGAAAAAGCTCAGGGTTACCGCCAGCACCTTATAGAGGCAGCCGTTGAAGCCGACGACGCTATTATGGAAAAGTATCTTGAAGGCACCGAGCTCACAGAAGACGAAATCAAACTTTGTATTCGCAAAAGTGTCTTGCGCGGTGATTTCTTCATCGTTTCTGGTGGTGATGGCCGTGGTGTGATTGTAGAAAAACTCTTAGACATTGTTACTGATTACTTACCAAATCCACTAGAAGTTACTCCACCTCTTGCTATAGACAGTAAGACTGGTGATGAAAAAGTAATTGAAGTCAGTGATGAAGCACCATTTATCGCACTCGCTTTCAAGATTGCTACTGACCCATTTGTGGGTAAGCTGGTGTTCTTTAGGGTTTACGCCGGTACTATTAAGTCTGGTAGCTATGTACTCAATGCAAGCACAGGAGAAAAAGAACGAATTGGCCGTATTGTACGTATGCACGCCAACAATCGTGAAGAAGTAAGTGAAGTATACGCTGGTGAAATAGCTGCTGCGGTTGGTCTCAAAGCCACCATTACTGGTCACACTTTGAGTGATGTTGCCAAGCCTATGGTACTTGAAAGTATTACTTTCCCAGAGCCAGTTATTAGTATAGCTATTGAGCCCAAGACCAAAGCCGATCAAGAAAAAATGGGCATTGCCCTTGGTAGACTTGGTGAAGAAGATCCTACCTTCCGCGTACACACAGACGAAGACTCTGGCCAGACCATCATTGATGGTATGGGTGAGTTGCATCTAGAAGTAATTGTAGACAGAATGAAGCGAGAATTTAATGTCGAGGCCAATGTTGGTCGACCTCAAGTAGCCTTTAGAGAGACTATTAAAGGTACTACCCAGATAGAGTCTAAATTTGTACGTCAGTCTGGTGGACGTGGTCAATACGGCCATGTATGGCTTGAGCTTAGCCCGCTTGTACATACAGACGATGATGAAAAAGGTAAAATCTTTGAATTCGAAAATGCCATCGTAGGTGGTGCTGTACCAAAAGAGTTCATTAAGCCTGTAGAACAAGGTGTAATAGAAGCTATGGGTAATGGCGTACTTGCTGGCTACCCAGTAGTAGATGTGCACTGTAAGCTCTATGATGGTAGTTATCACGAGGTAGACTCAAGTGAAATGGCCTTCAAGATTGCCGGCTCTATAGCCTTACAAGAAGGGGTTAAAAAAGCCAACCCAGTTATCTTGGAGCCAGTCATGAAGATTGAAGTCACAACTCCAGAAGATTTCATGGGTGATGTGATTGGTGATATCAATGCCAAGCGTGGTCGAGTAGACGAAATGGAAGACCGTACTGGTGTCAAAGTAATTAGAGCTTTCGTACCACTGGCTGAGATGTTTGGATATGCCACTAGCCTTCGCTCAATGACTCAAGGTAGAGCTAGCTATGCGATGGAATTTGATCACTATGCTGACGTGCCAAGCAACGTTGCCGAAGAACTTAAGGGTAAATACACAGCTGCTCGTGAAGCTGGTGAATCTACCAAGTAGATAATTAATTCTTCTCAATTCTAGAAAAGACCCAATTGGGTCTTTTTTGGTAATACCTATGCTTGCAAGACGCTACAAAAAGAGTATCATTATCGCTACCTTCACTGGGATTGGTGCAAGCGGGCGGAGTGTCCCGTAACAATCATTCACCGCACTTGTGGTGACCAGCAATGGGAGTACACTTGATGAGTGATGCAGATAGTACCAATCAAAATCCACCAGACGCAGAAGAAGTGAGGGCCGACCGCCATTTAGCTGATGCAATCATACCACTGATACGTCGTAAGAAATCCCAAGGTCCGCCCAGAGGGGCAGAACCAGCGCCTTCACAACAAGAGATGGAGCATCTTCTGCGAGCTGCAAATGAAGCCAGTGTAACTCCAAACGAGCTCATTAGTAGGCTGAGCCGGGTAGTTGAAGAGCTAGATCAGCTTCCTGAAGAACCTGCGCCATGAGTCATAGTTGACTTCTTTAGTACCCAACCTTCTTAGTAAATAAGAAGGTTTTTCTTTATAAAACTCTTTACAAACCGAGAATAGTTACCTATAATTGAGAAGTCTAAACAGGGCAATTTTTTATTGTCTTTTAAGTTTGATACGTCTAAAAGTTATAATTAAGGAGAAATAATGGCAGAATCATATAAGCGCGATAAACCGCATGTTAATGTAGGCACAATGGGTCACGTAGACCATGGTAAGACTACTCTAACTGCAGCTATTACAACCGTACTAGCAAAAAAACTTCCAAGTGATATTAACCAACCAGTTGACTACGCAACTATCGACAACGCTCCAGAAGAGCGCGAACGTGGTATAACGATTGCTACTTCTCACGAAGAGTACGAAACAGAAAAACGACACTACGCTCACGTAGATATGCCAGGTCACGCTGACTACATCAAGAATATGATTACTGGTGCTGCTCAAATTGATGGCGCTATTCTAGTTGTAAGTGCTGCTGACGGCCCTATGCCACAAACTCGAGAGCACGTACTTCTTGCTCGTCAAGTTGGTGTGCCAAAAATTCTAGTATTCATGAATAAGATGGACATGGCTGATCCTGATCTAGCTGAGCTCGTTGAAGAAGAAATTCGCGAACTTTTAGAAAAGAACGGTTACGACAAAGACGCCCCAATTGTAAAAGGTTCTGCCCTTAAAGCTCTTGAAGGTGATGCACCTAATGAAGATGCAATTATGGAACTCGTAAAAGCTATGGATGAATACATTCCAGAGCCAAAACGAGAACTCGACAAGCCATTCCTTATGCCAATCGAAGACGTATTCTCTATTAAAGGTCGTGGTACTGTTGCTACTGGCCGTATCGAACAAGGTAAGATCAACATCAACGAAGAAGTCGAAATTGTTGGTATCAAAGACACTACTAAGACCGTTGTAACTGGTGTAGAAATGTTTAAAAAGCTTCTTGATGAAGGTCAAGCTGGTGATAACGTAGGTATCTTGCTTCGTGGTGTCGAACGTGATGACATCGAGCGCGGTCAAGTACTTGCCAAACCAGGTTCTGTTACTCCACATACTGAATTTGATGCAGAAATCTATGTATTGAAGAAAGACGAAGGCGGTCGACACACTCCATTCTTCAAAGGCTACAAGCCACAATTTTACTTCCGTACTACTGACGTGACTGGTGAAGTAGAACTTCCAGAAGGCACTGAAATGGTAATGCCTGGTGATAACATAAGTATCAAAGTAAAACTTCTTGCTCCTATCGCAATGGAAGACGGTCTACGTTTTGCCATTCGTGAAGGCGGTAAGACTGTTGGTGCTGGCGTAGTTACCAAGGTAACCAAGTAAGGATACTATTTTATGCCAACCGCAGAAGCCCAAACCAAACAACGAATACGCATCAAGCTCAAAGCCTATGATAACAAGGTAATTGATCAGTCTGCCAAGCAGATTATTGATACTGCTATTCGTACAGGTGCTACTGTAGCTGGCCCAATCCCTTTGCCTACAGACAAGCGTAAATACACTGTGGTAAAAAGCCCACACGTATACAAGACTGCTCGTGAGCAGTTTGAGATGCGCACACACAAGCGTCTTATAGATATTACTGACCCTACCCCTAAGACAATTGACAATCTCATGAATCTTAGCCTACCAGCTGGTGTTGATATCGAAATTAAGATGTAGATCTATACTAGTAAAGTACTAAAAAAGCTCCAAATTTGGAGCTTTTTTAGTATGATCCGAGCCGCAAAGCTATTATTAGCTTGTTCCTATCTCAACTCTTTCGGGGTTATCAATATATCGAGCTTCATACTGATCAGCTGGTTCGGGGTTGAGATGCTGAGCACGCACACAATCTGTATAGAACTTCCAGGCACTCATTCTAATATCAGTATCGGGGTGCTCTTGACCAATAACTTGCATAGCGAGAATTATATGATGAGCGGCATGAAGAGGTAGGCGTTCAAATTCCCTGTCCATATGTTCAAGTAAGGGGAGTGCAGTAAGCGATCTATGCATAAATCCAGTCATTGGATCAGCATTATTTAATACATTACAGCGAATCCACACAGTTACCTGTTTTACTTTTAAAGTCGTAAGTACATCGGGAGAGCGAATGGCTCCAAGCAATACGGTTTGTTTCTTCCAAGATAAATCAAGTACCCATGCTTGCAAAACACATTTTTGTGTCGAATTTGTCTTGTTAGTAGACATTTTTGATGCTCCAATCTGGTTATTAAATCAAGTTGTATCTTAACCTAGCAATTTATTGCATGCAAGCATAACTATCGCTTGTAAAACACAGCCCATTTTGATATAAATAGTAGTCTACAACTGCTATGAGAGGGGAAACAGTTGCAGCGTACCAAGCTTATCCGTTCGCATCGGCGAGCCAAGACTCGCAAGCACCATCAGAGGCGTGAGACCCTCCTCAGGGACATCCTTCCGTTTGATAGTTCTGATGACTGGGAGTACTTGCCTACCATGCGTCGTAAGCCCATCGACAACCCCAGACGCGAAGATGGCACGAAGGGCAATGGTGTGTTCAGGCACATGTCCCGTCGACCCCGTGAGATCCTTGCTCTTCAGCACGAGCTGCGGGCACATATGGGCCTCAGTTTCACCACGTACCAGTAGACCCAAAGCTCCAGATTCACATCTGGGGCATTTTCTTTGCTATAATAACCAAGCTATGATTTTATCTGCAAACATACAAGAGAAAACAATGGGCTCTAAGCTTCTACTCAAAGACCTCAGCTTAACTCTACAAGAAAATCAAAAGGTGGCTATTATTGGTCGTAACGGAGTAGGTAAATCTACATTGCTTGGTGTGCTTGATGGAAGTGACGACGAATACATTGGTGAAGTAAATCTTAAAAAGGGTGCAGTTGTGCTCAGTACTCGACAAGAACACGCTGAAGTAGGTGATATGACAGTGCTAGAGTATATTTTGAGCGAGCTGCCTGAATATGCTGGCCTCAAGCACACTATAGAAGCATACCCTAGCCTAAAAGACCCCTCAGAAACAGACCTGCATGAGTATAGTGACGCAATTGAGCGCTTTGGCGTACTTGACTACTACCGGGCAGAAGATAAGATATTACAAGAGCTCGAGAAGTATCAGCTAGATAGTACTGTTGCCAATAGTCCGCTCAAGAACCTCAGCGGTGGTCAAAAACGCTTTGTAGAGCTAGTAAAGATAGCTGAGAGCCATGTTGATCTGGCACTTATCGACGAGCCTACTAATCATATGGACTACGTTGCCAAAGCCGAGTTTATTATCTGGCTGAATGCCTGTCCGTATGCAGCCGTACTAGTGAGCCACGACAGAGACGTACTCGCAAGTGTCGATACGATTATAGAGATCAAAGATCAAAAAGCCGAGATATTCAACGGTAATTATGATGCCTATCTCAAACAGAATAGTCATTCTACTTTGCAGGGTATAGATCAGTATGAGATTCAACTCAAGACTCTTGATAATCTCAAAAAACAACTCAATGAGGCCAATCGTAAAAAAGCAGCCAGCAGTAAAACACCCAACCCATTCATTCCTCTCATTCGTCGATTTGAACGAGAAATAGCCAAGCTGGAGAGTAGTGCGTCCAAACCATCATTTTGGATAGACCAAGACTCAATGAGTGGGCAACAGAGCAAGGTGGTAGAAAAGTATGACAAGTACAAGGCACGAAATATTAAAGTCAAAACTGATCAGTCTGCAAAGCATCATCAGACGCTATTGCAAGTACATGAGCTCTCGCTTGGGTATACCGAGCCACTTTTCCCTGGTGTAAGTTTTATACTAAACACCGGTGACCGCCTTGAGATTCGAGGCCGTAATGGTGCTGGTAAGTCTACTCTTGTACGGGCAATTCTTAATTATGCCGCTGGCC
>CAYNHH010000010.1:20423-25980 GCA_964397085.1 uncultured Candidatus Saccharibacteria bacterium | reverse complement strand
GCTGTTTTTCATGACATCTCAGAACAAAAAGGGCTACAACGAGAACGAAATGAATTTGTGTCAACAGCTAGCCATGAAATGCGTACTCCCGTGGCAGCAATTGAAGGCTACTTATCGATGGCTATTAATCCAAACCTTGCTACTGTTGATGATCGTGCCAAGAACTTTTTGGATAAAGCTCATCAATCAGCAATACACCTTGGTAAACTCTTTCAAGACCTCCTTAGTGTCACAAAGATAGAAGACCAGCGCCTCAAAGATCAGCGCCAAGTCTTCAATATGACTGATTTAGTGACACAAGTAGGTACAGAGATGGATGTAGTAGCAAAGAAAAAAGGCTTAAGCTTCTTTACTCATATTGGCGGTGAGAGATCTGGTACAGAGCTAGTAGTAGCACCGCTGTATGAGGTCAATGCTGACCCTGAGAGAATACGTGAAGTTTTGACCAATCTAATAGACAATGCTGTCAAATACACTCCAAAAGGGAATGTTGATGTTACCGTTACTAGTGACAAGAACAATGTAAAAGTTGCTATTCGAGATACTGGTCTTGGTATTCCGTTAGAAGAACAAAAGCACATGTTTGAAAAATTTTACCGTGTCAACAACTCTAAAACTCGAGAGATAGGAGGTACTGGGCTAGGGCTGTATATAGCGCGCAGCTTGATTGAGCTTTATGGAGGCCGTATAGGAGTTGAATCCACTCCGGGACAGGGCTCTACCTTTTACTTCACCTTGCCACTTGTGAAATCATAATGGTATAATAACGCTTAAGTTAAAAAGGAAAAAACTCAATGTCAAAAATCCTTATTGTTGAAGACGATATAAGCTTACGAGATGTGTACTCGGCCCGCCTAGAGGCTGAGGGCTATGAGATCTCACTAGCAGCAAATGGCGAAGAGGCGCTTGCAGCCGCTGTAAAAGACCGTCCTGACTTGATCTTGCTTGATGTAATGATGCCAAAAATTTCAGGCTTTGATGTGCTTGATATTATTCGAACTACCCCTGAGATTGCCCATACTCGCGTAATTATGATGACCGCTCTATCGGCAGCCGAGGATCGTGAAAGAGGTGAGAAACTAGGCGTGGACAAATACTTGGTAAAGTCACAGGTCACTCTAGAAGAGGTAGTAAGCACAATCAAGTCAGTTGTAGAGTCACCTGCTGCAATTGACGCAGTCAAAGAACAAGTAGTGGGTAGTACAGGCAATCAGCGGGCAACCGCTACTCCAATTGACCCTGAGTCTCAAGTAGCTCCGCAAACACCGCCAGTACAAACAGCGCCTACCAGTACTCCGCCAGCACAAGACCCGCAACAACCTCAATAGCATATCTCTAGTATCGCTCTATGATGGTTTTTATGTACTCAAATATAGTATTTTTGTATTTGAGCAATTGTACAGTATCAGGTATAATGGTGAGATATGAAAAGTAGAATTTTAGTAGCAGACCTCCCAAAAGAAAGTGGTAAAATAGTGGCTATCTCGGGCTGGCTTTACAAGCGACGCTTGATGGGTGGTCTTAATTTTCTCGTACTTAGAGACAGAACGGGTCTTGTGCAGATTATTGTTGAGGACGAAACTGAAATTAATAAGCTGGACGGATTGCAGTTGGGTACCGTACTTAGCGTGCAGGGCGAGGCATTTGCTGACGAGCGAGCTCCTGGCGGCATAGAGATTCACAAGCCTACACTGACTGTTATCACTGCTGTAACTGAAGTCATGCCAATTGAAGTAGATAAGCCCATAAGTCACAAGTCTGAGCATCTCGATACACTTTTTGAACACAGAGTGATTAATGTGCGAAATATTCAAGAACAAAAGATATTTAAAATTCGCGCTAGCGTGAATCGTTACATACGTGAATATCTTACTGAGCGAGATTTTGTTGAGATTCAGACCCCAAAGCTTCTTGCTGAAGCTACCGAAGGAGGGTCTGAGGTATTTAAGCTCGATTATTTTGGTAAAGAAGCAACTCTTGCTCAAAGCCCACAGTTCTATAAGCAGATCATGGTAGGTGCATATGAGCGTGTATTCGAAATAGGCCCTGCCTTTAGGGCTGAGCCAAGCACAACAACGAGGCATATGAGTGAAGTCACTATGCTCGACATTGAGATGGGGTTTGTAGAAGACCACAACGAAGTGCTTGATTTTGTTGGTGCGATGACAATAGATGTAGTAAAACGTGTGTATAAAGAACACGCGGCTGATCTTAAAAGCTTGAATGCACCAGAGCTAATTCTTGATGATTCTGTTCCAAAATTTACTGTAGCAGAAATCCATGAGCTGTATGGCAAAGCAAACAAAAAAGATACTTCGCAAGAAAAAGACTTAATTCCTGATGAGGAGAAGTGGCTTTGTGATTATACGAAAAAGAATAAACATAGTGATTTGGCTTACGCTACTGAGTTCCCAGTAGAGGCAATGAAATTTTACCATCAAATCAACCCTGAGAATCCAAAAACTGTACTGTGGGGCGACCTATTGTTTCGAGGTCTTGAAATAGCAACGGTTCCGCTCAGAGAACATCGTTATGAGGTATTGATAGAACAGATGAAAAAAGCTGGGCTTGACGTAACACACCCCGGATATAAATATTACTTACAGGCTTTCAAATACGGTATGCCACAACACGGGGGCTGTGGGTATGGTATTGATAGATTGGTTGAAAAAATAATTGGGCTAAATAACGTTAAAGAAGCTACATTGTTTCCGCGCGATATGCAGCGTCTAACACCTTAGGCGGCTTCTTTGAGTGCATTGCAATACACAGTAGAACTCGACAACTTTAGTGGTCCACTAGATGTTCTATTGAGCTTTATTGAAAAGCAGAAACTTGATATTTGTGATGTCAGCCTGAGTACAGTTACAAATGATTATTTAGAGTATCTACAAGAAGCAGATCTTGATCCTCACCAGACAAATTGGTTTTTGGTAATTGCGACTAAACTGATCTTGGTAAAGTCGCGCGCATTATTACCGCAAGAAAAAGCACTTGAAATCAATGAAGAAATTGAAGATCTCACTGAGCAGCTCAAGCAACTCGCGCAATACAAGCATGCCGCTAGCGCTCTAGAGAAAGACTCAAAACACCCTCTGATGCTACGACCCAAAGAAGCTTCACGGGGCCGAGTGAGTGAGTACACCAACATTAATTCTGAGAGCATCCAGCAGGCTTTCACGCAATTACTTAATGAGCCAGTAAATACTCCCAAGCAAACTTTTCGACTCAAACGTCAGACCGATGCTGAATTGCGCAATTCCTTACTCACCAGGCTTGTACAGGTACAACAGCTACAACTAAATAATATTCATTCTCTCACTGCTAATACCAAAGAGTCTGTGACCCTATTTATGCTGATACTCGAGCTAATAAAATCAAAACAAGCTAAACTATTTTCTACTAATGGTGAGTACACCGTGGGAATGATTTCGTGACCAGTAAGACCAGACATCTTCATGCACTACTCTTTAGCTCGCCTGGAGGATTAGACATTCAGTCTATTCAAGAAATGTGCGATATTTCTTCTACTGAGCTTACCGAGTGTAAAGAAGAGTTGTTGCACTTTCTAGAAAATACAGGGGTCGAACTGATTGAACATAAGAATCAACTACAGCTCGGCGTACGAACTTCTGCCTTACCAAAAAGTTATACTGAAAAAATATCCTCAGATACCCTAAGTACCGCTGCCCTTGAGGTCTTAGCAATCATTGCCTATCGGCAACCCATATCACGAGCCGAGATAGAGGAGTTGCGTGGCATAGGAGCACAGCAGAGCCTACGTGGGCTGTTAGAAAAAGAGTTGATAGAGGAGCAAAGGACTAAAAAGAGCGGAATTACACACCTACAGTACGTAACTACAGCTCAATTCTTGCAGCACATGGGACTTAATAAGATTACTGATCTACCACAACTCAGGGAACAGTCATGAATCAAGTTGAACCGAAAAACAATCTGCGATTGAATAAGCAACTGGTAGAACTTGGCTTGGCACAGTCACGTCGTAAAGCAGATGAAGCTATTACTCTAGGGACTGTTCTTGTAAATGGTAAGCCTGCTGATCTTGGTGCTAAAGTATCTAGTAGTGACTCAATTCAGCTTTCTGGCAAGACAGGAAAACATCGTGATGATATAACTATTAAGCTCAATAAGCCAGTTGGATATGTAAGCTCTCACGTTGCTCAAGGAAACGAAAAAACGGTTTTTTCGTTATTACCAAAAACCTTTGCTAGTTTAAAAATTGCTGGTCGTCTGGATAAGGACAGTCAGGGACTCATGATACTTAGCTCAGATGGCGCACTTGTACACGAGCTCTCTCATCCTAGCTTGGGTAAGTCAAAAGAATATGTTGTTCACCTCAAAACACCTTTTAAATCTGCTGATAAGAAAAGAATTCTCGATGGAATCAAGCTAGAGGACGGAGTGAGTAAATTTGAAAGCATCCGAGTTCTTGCCTCTACTCGTCTGAGAGTGGTGCTACAGGAAGGTAAGAACCGACAAATACGACGTACTTTTGAGGCCTTAGGGTATAGAGTAATACTACTAGAACGTATTCGATTGGGGAGCACTGAACTAGGCACATTAAGACCTGGCAAATACGAATTTGTACAAATAGCAAAAAGCGGGGGTGCCAAAAAATGATACTAGTATCGATAGCATTACTATTGAGTATTCTACAGATGAGTGTTGCGCCGAACGCCTTAATTGCATCGCTCAACCACAAAATCTCTGATGCACGCCAGCTACCAATACAAACTCAGCAATTATTCGTACCATCTGCATATAAAGCCTCGCCCGAGTTAAAACCCGGCGCTACCAACTTTAGCTCACCCGCAAAGGCAGCTCTAATATATGATTCAGGTAGTGGAAAAACTTTGTATGCTAAAGCCGAGAATGAATCGTTGCCTATGGCATCGCTTACTAAACTCATGACAGCTATTGTCATTATGCAAAATCATTCTCCAGATGAAATTGTAACTATTCCAGAAAATTTACCGGCGCTTGCAGCGGCCGATCAAAAAATAGGAGTAATAGAAGGAGAAAAATTCAAACTTTCAGAGCTAATGAATGCTCTACTTATTTACTCAGCCAATGATGTAGCCAATAGTCTTGCTATATGGGACTCGGGATCAGTCGATGCATTTACTAGTAAGATGAATTCTGAGGCTAAACAGTGGGGATTAACGAGCTCGAATTTTACTAACGCCAATGGCCTTGATGAGATCAATCACCGAAGCTCCGCTAAAGATCTACTGATCTTGTCGACTATATTATTGCACAACCAGTCTTTTCAAAAAATCGTCAATACACCTAGTGCAACTATACGTAATCAGTCTGGTAAGGCTTACACTTTTACTACTACCAATAAAGACTTGAGCTTACCGTATGTGTATGGCATAAAAACTGGCCTGACTGATACAGCCGGTCAATGTCTTGTTTTGCTGGCTAAAAAGAATGGACACGAGATAATAACCGTCGTATTAAATAGCCCAGAACGTTTCCAAGATAGCAAAAATATGGTAGACTATACGTTCAATAATTATATTTGGAAATAAAC
>CAYNHH010000010.1:4291-20323 GCA_964397085.1 uncultured Candidatus Saccharibacteria bacterium | reverse complement strand
AAGATAGCAAAAATATGGTAGACTATACGTTCAATAATTATATTTGGAAATAAACACGTAGATAAATCAAGTAAGTATCTCTATGAAAGTAAAAAATCTCCCAATTGTTGCGCTTGTAGGCCTACCTAATAGCGGCAAATCAACCTTATTCAATCGCCTAACGCACTCTGCGCACGCGATTATTTCTGATATCGCCCATACTACCCGTGACACCAATAAAGGAGTTGCAGAAGTTGATGGTAGAGGTTTTGAAGTAATAGATACTGCAGGGTACACTAATGCGAGTGGACAAATACCAGAGGCTGCAATGGGGCAACTTGCCACCAGTCTTAAGCAAGCTGATGTAGTCCTATATGTAATTGACGGAACTGTTGAGGCAAGCAATGCTGATGCAAAGCTAGCTAAAGTCTTACATAGTAGTGGTAAGCAGGTGATTTTGGTCTGTAGTAAGGCCGATAATACCAACTTATCGTTACCCGCAGAGAAATACCGACGTCTGGGATTTGAAAATATTGTGTTTATATCAGCGATCCATGGGCATGGTATAGATGAATTGACTGATTCAATTATGAAGATTCTCCCTAAAAAAGGCGTTGTTAACCGTGATAATACCAATGAGATCAAGATAGCTATTCTAGGGCGACCAAATGTAGGCAAATCTAGCCTTCTCAATGCCCTCGCTGGAGAAACCTTAGCAATTGAAGCTGATGAAGCTGGTACTACTCGTGATACCAACGAGTTTTCACTAAATTTTCATGGTACACAGATAACTTTTATTGATACCGCAGGTCTACGCAAACCTGGTAAGGTAGCAAAGGCTGAAAACATTGAGTTTTACTCCAAGGTACGCACAAAGCGCGCTATTGAGCGTGCTGATATCTGCCTGATGCTTGTAGATGCTAACGAGCCAGCAACTGCTCAAGATCTACATCTGCTTGGTATGGTAAAAGACGCCGAGAGAGGTCTTATCATTGTTGCTACCAAATGGGATACGGTAGAAAAAGACTCTCACACCATTGTAGGAATCACTGAATTTATTCGATCAAAAATGCAATTTGTTTGGTGGGCACCGCTCGTATTTACCTCAGCCAAGACTCGCCAGAATCTTGATGAGCTCTTAACTATAATTAAAGAAGTAAATGCCCGGCTTGATTTTACAATTGCTACACCAAAGCTCAATAGGTTCTTAGAAGATGCTAATGCCAAAAATCCTCCAGCAGCTATCAAAACCAAGAAGCCAAAAGTTAACTACATTACCCAGACTGGTACACACCCACCTAAATTTACTATTTTTGCGACCCACCCAGAATATATGCACTGGAGCTATACAAGGTTCTTAGAGAATCAAATGCGCTCTGAGTTTGAGCTAAACGGTGTACCAATTACTATTGAGTACAAGAGCAAATACAAAGAAGGGCACCGCACTAAATACCCTAACAAGCCAATGCCCAAATATCGCGATAGAATTAAGAAAGTATCCTCTACTGAGGGTAAGTAGTCACAAGTTACTTGTAATGATTCTACTACTCATATCTATCCACTAACTGCTATACTGGGACTATGAAACTCATCATTGGCCTCGGCAACCCCGGAGAAGAATACATACAAACACGTCATAACCTGGGGTTTATGATACTCGATGCACTCGCTCACAGCTGGGGCGTGCATTTTGCCAGTCAATCAAAAACTCATTCTGAACTGCTTGTAACTATGTACGAGGGCGAAACTATAGTTTTGGCCAAACCTCAAACTTTCATGAACTTATCTGGCAATAGTGTGCAAAAACTCAAACAGTTTTATAAGCTTGAGAATAGCGACATCTGGGTAGTAAGTGATGATCTTGATCTTGAATTTGGTACAGTGCGGACTCGCATAGGCGGTAGTAGTGGCGGCCATAATGGTCTTAGAAGTATTATTGAGAATATCGGAGAAGACTTTGTGCGCATTAGAGTGGGGATCAAAAATGAGTTGCTAGAGAAACAACCTGCTAACAAGTTTGTCCTTGAGAAGTTTAATGTCAGTGAATCTGAAAAAATCCCAAGTATTGTTAAGTCAACTACAGTTTTGATAGAAAACTCTTTGCAGGGTGGTATAGAACATAGCTCGCAATCAATGAAGTAGATATTCAAATACTTGTAATTATATCACTATTATGCTATAGTTATTTCGATTCGCCCATACACACAAAAGGGGAAAGTACCATGTCTACTGCCGATACGAAACTTGCAGAACTCCGCGCCGAGCGTGATGCTGTTGGCGCCATGATCAGAAGTTTTAAAGAAAGGTCTAATTCGCTGATGACAGATTATCACCTTGATGATGATGTAGTAACTGAGCGCCAACTTGCCGAGCTCGATAGTGCAATTGAGCTCAGTACAGCTCGTGTTAGGCTACTGAACGGTCAGATTGCCAAACTTGAGCCCGAAGCTCGACTACCTGTAGTGTCGCTTCGAGATGCTGACCCTGAGCTAGAGCGTTTGCTCATTGAAGAGGACATGATTGAGGCCCAAGCACGTAAACTACGGCTAGAAACACAGCTTGTCGGGCTCACCGAGCGTCGTAGTCAGTACCCTGAAGACAGTGTGACCGAAGTAGAGATTGAAGAGACTTGTAGCTCGATTGACGTTGTCACAGCGAAGATTGCTCAGCTTGAGCAAGACTTGGCTGAGATCAATGAAAAGTGTCGAATTCAGCGAGAGAGCATGCACCATTGATTACAGTTACGTGAGTCATAAAAAATACCCCGATGATCAACACTGATCATCGGGTTTTTATTATGCTATAATCTTACGGTAAATTTGTTGTTCTCTATAAAGAGAGGAATGGATATGTACATTTCTGCTGAATCTCTAATGCCGTTTTGCAATGCATTTCTTGATTTTGCACGCAGTGGAGAAAAGTTTGAAGTCTTAATTCCTTCCGGGAGTAATACGGGGCAGGGTCAGCATCTCACACGAGGTTCTCGCAGAAGTACCGCAACATACACTATCTCTGCCTATTCAGAACGAAGTCAGAATCAAGATAGTGATTTGGGTAAGGGTAACTTGAGGGCTATTAATAGTCATGTCACGGTAGAGAACCGGAACGGCATAATATTCTTTGCTACTCAGCATACAGATACTGGCCCATATTTCGTCTATGGGTACCCCCATATGCGTGTCCTGCGAAAAATCTTGCGACAAACAACTGAAAAATGATATTGCTCTTTTCTGAAGTATGTAATATCTGCATATACCCATCCAGTAGGTAAACGTACATCTACTGGTTTTTTATATAAAAAACCGTCTCTAAACAGAGACGGCGCTGTATTTGTCGATCACTTCCAAAAGTTCTTCATAACGACGGGTGCGATTGATAACAATGGTAGAATCTTGGTCTCCATGCCGCTTCGACCAAGCAATCTTCTCTACAATAAGAGCTCGCTTCTCAGCCAATATTTCTGCCAGGCCTTCAAACACGGAGAGTGCAAGATTGAAATCAAGCTGAAGATCAAAACCTGAAACCTCTACAAAATCACCAGGACCATTTTCTGCCCTTGCATGTCTTGGACCCTGAAAATTCAACACTACTTGGTCTGGAGTTAGTACTGAATTCTGTTTTGATCTCCACAGACTCAGACCAGTCACGTTCTCAACTTCTGTAAGTTGCACAAAGGTACGCATGTTTCCTCCGAGTGATAGAGTAGGGTTATATTAGCATAAATACTTAGTTTTGCAAGCAATATAGTGGTTTTTGATTTCTTGAAAAGTTTATTCCGCTCCATGCTCGCAATACCAAATAAAGTTGGGTAATATAAAAAGCAGACCTGCCGTACGAATCGAACAGATCTGCTTATTACACCCTTCCACACCCCCGCAATTGGGATTTGTCAGCCTCGTAAAATATATATAGACCGTGGTAATGAAAGGGAATAGTCTGCTAGTTAAGAAATCTAAAAGGAGGGTGAGTTTTAGAAAAGCCTTAAACTAGCAGACTGTTCCCTTTAATAGGTGAACTTATTCAAGTTGTGAAATACGCAAAGTATTGTATCACGCTAGTGCTTATTTGTCAATAGTTTTTACTGGGTAGTTTTTAAAGCACTTATGTTTAACAGATGAACAGTAGAATATGAATATACAAGAAATAATATATAAAAGCAATAGTTATCCCGAACTTTTAGGGACCATTGCTCATCCACCCAAGACTCTCTATTGTTTGGGCAATATACCAGACCTGCCAATGGTGGCCATAGTAGGTACCCGTAAGCCTACAGAATACGGTAAACAGATGACTTATAGACTGGCTTATGATCTAGCAAGTGCAGGTGTATGCCTGGTGAGTGGACTAGCCTATGGTATTGATGCAATTGCCCACAAGGCGGCGGTAGAAGCGGGTGGTAAGGTGGTAGCCGTACTAGGTACGCCACTAGACACTATTTATCCGGCAAGTAATCGTAATCTTGCTAAGTCAATTCTTTCTAAGAGTGGAGCAATTGTGAGCGAGTACGAGGTGGGCACCAACACTCAACGTTTCAACTTTCCGGCACGCAATAGAATAATTGCAGGTCTTAGCCTGGCAACCATTGTGACTGAGGCAGATGCACAATCTGGTAGTCTCATTACTGCCAACTTTGCAGTCACTGAAAACCGTATAGTAATGGCTATACCTGGTAATCTTACTAGCCCTAGGTCCGCTGGGCCTAATAATCTTATTAAGCTAGGTGCCAAACTGGTTACTAGCGCTACAGATGTACTTGCAGAACTAGAAATGAAAAGTACGGTATTGCAAGCCAAAAAGGTATTGCCGGCCAGTAAAGAGGAGGCAATAGTACTTGAGCTAATTGAGGCCGGGCATATTAATACTCATACTATGATAGATAATAGTGAATTTGATGCTCCTCGCTTGGCCCATGTCTTAAGCCTTATGGAGATCACTGGTAAGATCAAAAATCTGGGTGCTGGACAGTGGATGGTGAGCTAGCTATTTACATATCTAAGATTTGACAAAGCATTACGTACTCATATATAGTCTGGAACTTGTGACCCTAGATATATAACAAAGCTTGCAATCGCTGGCATTAACCGTTAGCATAATCAAACATAGACTTATGGCAAAACACTTACTCATAGTAGAATCACCGGCAAAGGCCAAAACAATTGAAAAATACCTAGGTAGCGACTATCAGGTACTTTCGAGCTATGGACATATACGAGATCTCCCCAAGAGTGGTGTCAATATTGATATTGAGCACAATTTTGAGCCTACGTACGAAATAACTGCTGATAAAACAAAGACTGTTAGTGCACTCAAAAAAGCTATTAAAGGCAAAGAAGTACTACTCGCAACTGATGAAGACCGTGAAGGAGAAGCTATTAGCTGGCACCTTTGTGAGGCACTCAAGCTTGATCCAAAAACGACCAAGCGCATTGTGTTTCACGAAATTACCAAAGATGCACTGCTCGATGCCGTGAATAACCCTCGTACAGTCGATATTAATCTTGTAAATGCCCAGCAAGCTCGTCGTGTACTTGATAGACTGGTAGGATATGAACTCAGCCCAGTTATCTGGAAAAAGATTGGCCCCGGCCTGAGTGCAGGTAGAGTACAGTCTGTTGCAGTACGCATTATTGTAGAGCGTGAACGTGAGATTGAAGCCTTCAATGCTAGTGCTACTTATAAGGTAACTGCTGATTTTGATCTGGGTAAAGACGGTATCCTGCCAGCGGAACTCAAAAATAGAATCAAAACCCGTGAAGAAGCACAAAAACTCCTAGAATCACTCAAAACTGCTGATTATACTATTTCAGCACTCGAGAAAAAGGCTGGTAAGAAATCACCATCACCACCTTTTACTACCTCAACTCTCCAACAAGCTGCTAGTAGCCAGCTAGGATTTTCAGTGCGTCAGACTATGGTGTTGGCTCAAAAGCTTTATGAGGCCGGTAAGATAACTTACATGCGTACTGACTCACTCAACTTGTCTGAGACCGCTATAAAACAAGCTACTCAGGTTATCACAAGTCAATTTGGTGAAAAATACCTCAATACTCGACACTTTAAAACTAAATCTGCAGGTGCACAGGAGGCCCACGAGGCTATTCGACCCACTGATTTTGCTTCAGAAAAAGGTAGTGATGACCCAGGACAACAAAAGCTCTATCGACTGATCCGTGCGCGAGCGCTGGGCTCACAAATGGCCGAGGCACAGATAGAAAAGACAATAGTGACAATTACTCCAAGTGCGACCAAAGAAATTTTTGTTGCAAAGGGCGAAATCGTAATCTTTGATGGTTTTTTGAAAGTCTATGGCAAGATGATAGAAGATACTATTTTGCCACCACTCACTGAAGGTCAAAAGCTTGAAGCTAAAACCGTTATAGCTCGAGCAACATTTGATCGTCCTCCAGCTCGTTACACAGAAGCTAGTCTGGTAAAAAAACTTGAAGCTGAAGGTATTGGTAGACCATCTACGTATGCCCCTACTATCTCAACCATACAGAGTAGAGAGTATGTCGAGAAAGCCAGTCGTGACGGTGAACCTCGTGATGTAGATGTACTTACTCTTACTGCCAACTCTATTACTGAGACCACCGAGCAAGAGAACTTTGGGGTAGAGAAAAATAAACTCTTTCCAACAGATACGGGCAAGATAGTGAGTGATTTTTTGGTAAAGTACTTTCCAAATATCGTAGATTACCAGTTTACCGCCAAGGCAGAGGAAGAATTTGATAAAATAGCCGATGGCAAAGAGAAGTGGAATCGTATGATCGCCGACTTCTACAAGCCTTTTCACAAACTCGTAGAAGAATCTGAAGGCATTAGCCGGCAAGAAGCTAGCCAGGGTAGAGAGCTTGGCAAAGACCCTAAATCTGGTAAGCCGGTAATAGCTCGTCTGGGTCGATATGGTGCAATGATTCAAATAGGCCAAGCAGAAGATGATGAGAAGCCTCAATTTGCGCCTATGCCGGTAGGTAAGAAGCTCGATACGGTCACTCTTGAAGAAGCGTTAGAAATGTTTAAACTACCAAGAACACTCGGTAAGACAAGCGATGACCAAGAAATTACGACTAACTTGGGTAGATTTGGCCCGTATGTGAAATTTGGTAGTACATTTGTTTCAATCAAAGGCGAAGATCCTTTCACGATTACCCATGAAAAAGCACTAGAATTTATAGCAGCTAAGCAAAAGCTTGATGCCGAGAAGTTGATTCAAGATTTTCCAAAAGAGAAGATTCAGATACTTAATGGCCGGTATGGTCCTTACGTAACAGATGGCAAGACGAACGCTAAAGTACCTAAAGATGTTGATCCCAAACAACTTACTCTTGAAGACGCGCAACAGCTTATCAAAGAGAGAATAAGTGGTGGAACAAAGAAGAAACCAAAAAAAGCTCGTAAAAAGCGTTGACCTTATAGAAGTAAAGTGATATAATTTAGCTAAGTTTGACTGCCACCAGCAATGCCCTGGCAGCCATTTTTCTTAAATAATCTAAGGATAATCTTACAAATGACAACCAAAAAGCAAAGTGTGGAAAAAAAACAGCTTGATTCGCTTATAAGTGATAGTCTAGAACTTCTCAAGAAAGACCGAGATAGAGAAATTTTACTCCGTCGCTATGGGGTCGCAACCGGTAAAACCCAAACTCTTGAAGAAATCGGTAAAGATCTAGGTATTACTCGTGAACGCGTTCGACAGATAGAAAAAGCTGCAATCACTAAGATCCGCCAGCAATTCAATCACGATCACGACCTTAATGATATTTTGGTTGCTATCACTGATAAGAAGGGAGGAATTATTGGTTTTGCATCACTAGTACGCGAAGTAGATGCAAGTGGAAAACTTAATCCACACCTTAGCTTCTTGATTAAGCTGAACCCGCACTTTACGTTTCTTGATAGAAACGACCGTCACGCTGACCTTATTTTCTTAAGTGACAACTACAAAGAGGACGGTGTGCGTAAACTTCATGACCAGCTTATCACTGTAGCTACAGAAGAGGGCAAACCAGTACGATTCGATAAGATCATGAAACAAATATCCGGAACTCACCAAAAAGATGCTTTGCAAGAGCTAGCTATGGCGAGCACACAATTATCTAATCTTGATAACCTATGGGGCTTAAGCATCTGGCCAGAAGTTAACCCTAAAAGTATTCGTGACAAGATCTACCTGGTACTCAAGAAGGGTGGTCGTCCAATGCATTTTACTGAGATTTCTACTCGTATTACCGATCTGCCTGCCAACCCTAAAACCGTTACTACCCAAGCTGTACATAACGAACTCATTAAAGACGGTCGATTTGTGTTAATTGGTCGTGGTATATACGCTCTTGGCGAATGGGGCTATCAAGCTGGCACCGTGGCTGATATTATAGAAGAGATACTGCGTGAAAATGGTCCACTCAACAAAGAGGACATAATTACTAAAGTATTGGCACGTCGACAAGTAAAAACTACAACAATCACTCTTAATCTTCAAGAGAAAGATCAGTTTGAACGTAGTGCTCGTGGTATGTACAAGCTCAAAGCCGGATACACACCTAGCCCTAGCAAACGTCGTCGTGGTGGCAAAACAAGCAAATAACAATATCTGGCTAGACACTTCCCAGGACAACTTCTGGTTTAATTTTCAAGCACCTCATGGATACAATATTTAATTTATTTTCAACTATATTTACCGTAATTGGTACAATACTGTTTCAGTTCTGGGGGTGGACGCTCATCGCGGCCTACCTGGGCTATTTGATTTGGCAAAATAGTCGAAAAGTATCATATATTAAGAGTACTGATCATACACTACTCCATATTATTGTTCCAAAAGATAACGAAAAAAAAGAACTCTCAGCAGAGCAAATGTTTGCTAGTCTACATGGTATTCTTCGTCCTAGCAAAGAATTAACTCAAGAAGGCATTATTCAAGACCACATCAGCTTTGAAATTGTCTCTAATGGACAAGTAATTCACTTTTATGTGTGGGCGCCAACCCATCTCAAAGATTTTGTTACTAGTCAGATATATGCACAGTACCCAACGGTACAAATTTCAGAAATGGAATCTGACTATGCATACAAAGAGCTTGGCGATAGACAGGCATATACTACAGAAATTACCCTTACAAAGGATGAGATATTTCCAATCCGAACCTTCCTTACTTTTGAAGTAGATCCATTGGCTGGTCTGACTACCGTACTAGCCTCACTCAATGGCGATGAAGAAATGTGGATACAATTTTTGATGGAGCCTGTAGATGATAGTTGGCACACTAAGAGCTTGCAGTATATTGATCAGGTAGTGAATGGTAAAAAATCTAGACCTTTTGACAATCTTGGCAGTAAAGCTCTTAACGCACCGGTAGCTTTTGCTCGGGCTCTGAGCACACCCCCAAGTGCAGAAGCTCCTGGAGCCAAACCTGAGAAGAAAGATATTACTCCAGGACAAACTACTATTAATACCGCTATCGAGACCAAAGCTCAGAAGCTTGGTTACGCCATGAAGATTCGAGCCGTATATGTAGGTAATAACGATGCAGCTGCCAAACAACGCATTCAGGCACTTGTAGGTGGCTTTAAGCAGTTTAATACTATCAATCTCAATGGCTTTACCAATTCTGGCTTGATTGTTGGTGAAGTTGGTGTAGAAGAGTACAGGGCAAGACTTTTTGATGATGCAGGGTATGTACTCAATATAGAAGAAATGGCTAGCCTGTACCACTTGCCGCACTTGAGCGTAGAGACACCAGGTGTGGCCTATACCAATACAAAGCTTGGTGAGCCACCAAGTAACCTACCGACTCTACTCAACACACCGGCAGAAGATCTGAGCCTGTTTGGTACCACTACTTTTAGACAGGCCAATATAAAATTTGGTATTAAGCGAGAAGACCGCAGACGTCATCTTTATATCATTGGTAAATCTGGCTCTGGTAAATCATTCTTGCTCAATCTCTTAACTTTGTCTGACCTCTTTCAAGGGCAGGGTTTTGCAGTAGTAGACCCACATGGTGACTTTGCTCAAGACATTATGAAGTTTATACCTGAATCACGACTCAAAGACGTAGTCTACTTCAACCCTGCAGATAAAGACTTCCCGGTAGCATTCAACCCCATGGAAGTACATGATGAGAACCGACGTAATAACGTGGCTTCAGAAATAGTGGGTGTACTCAAGAAAATGTTTGCTGATAGTTGGGGTCCTCGACTTGAGCACATCTTACGATTTACCTTACTTGCTTTGCTCGAAACACCAGACACCACACTACTAGGCATTACCCGAATGCTTAGTGATAAGAAGTACCGCAATGAGATCATTGCCAATATTACCGACCCTGTAGTAAAGGCTTTCTGGGTAAATGAGTTTGCTAGCTGGAATGATAAATTTGCTTCAGAGGCTGTTGCGCCTGTACTAAACAAAGTAGGTGCCTTTACGGCCAACCCACTAGTACGTAATCTTATTGGACAGCCCAAGAGCTCGTTTAATATTCGCGAAATAATGGATGAAGGCAAGATTCTAATCGTGAACCTTAGTCTTGGTAAAATCAATGAGGATAACGCTGGTATCTTAGGTGCACTCATGATTACAAAGATCCAGCTGGAAGCGATGACCCGTGCTGATATTGGTGATATTGAAGAACGCAAACCGTTCTACCTGTATGTAGATGAGTTTCAGAACTTTGCAACCGATAGTTTTGCAACCATTCTTTCTGAAGCACGTAAGTACGGCCTCTACCTTACTATGGCCAATCAGTATGTAGCACAGATGCCAGAAGAAGTAAGTGATGCCGTATTTGGTAACGTTGGTAGTATGGTGACATTTAGAGTAGGTGCAGACGACGCTCAAAGTCTTGCTAAGTACTTTGAGCCAGTGTTTGAGCCTCTAGATCTAGTGAATATTAACAAGCAAAACGTATATGTCTCTATGAGTATAGACGGTGAGACTAGTATGCCATTTTCTGCCAAGACCTTGTATATGCCGCAACCACCCAATGATATTACTGCCCGAATCATCGAACACTCTCGCCAAGAATATGGTACGCCTCGAGCTGAAGTTGAAAAGACGATTACTGAATGGAGTGGTGTAGGAGAAGAAGAAGCCAAGACCGATACGAGTACTTCTACTAACTCTGCCCCAAAAATTGCTGGGACTGCAGCTAGCTTGCCTTCTTTACAGGTCAGTGGAGCAGAGCCCAAAAAGTATAGTGAGCTAGTGAAGGGTGGGGGGCAAAAAAGCTCTCAGAGTGGCTCTAATCGCTCTAGAGGCAGTAATACTAATAGAAGTGATGATAGAAACCGCGGAGCAGGGCAGAATAATCAGAATCGACCTGGTAGCAGCCACAACAAGCCATTCTACCCTAAGCCCAAATCTCAACAACCAGATAGTAAGTAAAATTGTAATACAGCATACGGGCTACTTCTGCACCATCTGTAATCGATAACAACTCATCAGTTCAAGCCTCCCTTCTCCATTACGCAATAGCTATACAGAAACTCATACAAGAATCGTGTTTTGCAATATACATATATATATGTATGTATATGTATAGTTCTAATAACTATATCTAAGTTAAAATTATCGTCATTAATAGCTCATAATTATTAATACATTTCCGTACTTATATAGGAATGTAACATCGTACAAGCGTTAGACAAAGGACTAATAGCGTATAAGTCGGAGAGACAGATAATTCTTGGGTGCTAATGTAGCTTTATCTGTGAATTGAAGGAGTGTTACTGTAATAGATGATATAAAAGACGTGTTCTTAACCGTCTGTAGTGTTAAATATACTGTGTCGCACAATGTATATTTTACGACTAATATATAGTTTGATACTAAATTACTGTAAATTCAGTAAATTTCTTATATTTACAATTCTGTATTTATGTTCTCTTTTTTTACTAGAGGAAAGGGATAATAGAATCCTCCCTTATTTGTATGAAAATTGTGCACGTACACCTTTTTCTGCATAAACAAAAACCGAACATAGACTTGTGGTACATAAATACAGATTTTTGGTTTGCATACTGATCACGATAGAAAGATCACATATAGTGTAGCGAACGCTTCTATTGTACGTACTGATGAACTCATAGAGTGCTCTTAACGACTCTTTACACAATAACTAACATAGTTATCCACAGGTACTATTTCACGGTGCGTGAAATAAGTCGCACATTGTTCGTGTTTTATTTACAACGAATCCTGCACTACTCTTTCACTTCAGCTTGGATAGTAAGGTAACTTGTCTTCTTGTCTCCAATTTGTATGCTCACTCCTCCACTTCTTTTCTTCCTGCCCTGTCGGTTGATCATATTTCATCTCGCCCACAGCACACGCGTAAGAAAGATGCTAAAGCAAGATGAGGATGGCAAAGCTAGTATGTTCGGTTTTTGTTCTAGCAAGTTTACTTATAGAACACTTTGCCATTGATCCGTAGATCAATGTATTCTGCTGGTTTTTTACCTTGTTTTTTGAGTTGATCAAGTACTGTCACAAGATCTGTGATCTGTTCTTGTGCAGGCCTTGAGGTATCAAAACGCAACTTATAGCCATCTTGAGTTACCACAAAAAGCTCAGTGGTAGTCTCTTGCACTTCATACTGAATCACCTTTACTCCTTGGGTGGGTAAACTTGTATTGATAGTATTTACAAATTTTAAGAATGATTCCGAGACTACCTTCTCCCCTGCCTTGGCCGGCAGATTGGCAACATCTAATACTGTTGGCAAATTTGCTTTGAGCTCGTCATTTGGCTCACCGGCATAGGCTCGGCCGTCCTCTGTCAGGATAGATAACTCACCATTTGATTTCCACAATATGCTCGGTTTTTGTTCGGTAATAGTTACTTTAATAGTATTGAAGGGAATTCTAGTCACTTCAGCTTTTGCTACCTGATAGTTATTGGCCTTGAGTTGCTTGTTGATTTGCTCAGTCGAAATCAGTAACATATTTTGATTCATTAGAGAACTATCAACAATAGCTTGGACTTGTTCATGAATATTGGCTTCGGTGAGAGTTTGCAAACCAGTGACTTGTATTTTTTTGACCCTCAAAAGTGGTGATGCAGTGAGTGCATAGACTAGGAGTAGAAAGATAGTGCTATATAAAACAGTTTTGAATATCTTCTTGTATGAAGAAGTTGGCTTTTGGCCCTTTGCTTTTGGCGGCCTAGAAGACTGTATTTGGGTTTGGTTGGGGCGATGACGTACAACGCGTCTTTCGCTCATTGCTCGTTACTCTTCTGAGCTTGCAGTATAACTTTTGCAATCCTTGTAGCTGCATCAGATACCCAAAATTCATGAATAGTGCTCTGTAAATATTTTTTGGCTGCATCGGTTGTAACGATTTTATCTATCTCAGAACACAATCTAATAGCTGTGAGATCTTTTTGATTGAGTACTCGAGCTGCCCCCATTCTTTCTAAAAATTCAGCATTTTTTTGCTGATGATTGTTCGCTGAATATGGGCCGGGTATAAGTATGGTAGGCTTTGAATGTGCGGCGACCTCTGCAATAGAGCTTGCACTAGGGCGAATTACCGTGATATCGGCAAGAAAAAGTGCATCAGACATCTCGGTGTGCAAAAAGTCATACGGTCGATAATTGTTTGCGAGGGCCGAGTCAAGACGATGAGCTGCAACCCTGGCCTGCTCTATTCCTTGTGCACCCGTCTGATGAATTACATTATAGTTTTTTACAATCAACTCAAGACCATTAAATACGACTTCATTGATTGCTTCTGCTCCTTGTGAACCTCCAAATATAAACACAACCGGTTTTTTGTTGGTAAAACCAAAGGTAGTCTTGGCTTTTTGTGGATTGGCCGAAAGAAGTTCTTTTCTTACAGGATTACCGGTAAATACAATCTTATTATTATCAGGATTATCACTAAAGGCCTCAGCCGGAAAACCAGTAGCAATTTTTTGAGCACGCTTGGATAAAATACGGTTGGCTACACCAAATACTACATCAGAATCGTGTATTACCAGTGGAATATGCAGTTTACTGGCTGCAAGACCAATAGGAACAGTGACATAGCCGCCTTTAGTAAATACAATGTCTGGTTTAAACTGCTTCAAGATTTTCTTGGCCTGCAGATAACCTTTACTAAATCTTACGAGATCAGCAGCATTCTTTCGGTTGGTCTGGATATCGGTAAGTTCCTTTTTCCATCCCCGTCTGTAGCGACGAAACTTACCGGCCGAAATTATCTTATACTCAAGACCATAGTCTGCAACGAGTTTTCTCTCAATGCTACTTCCTGAGCCAATATAGAGAATCTCTGTATTAGGCTGTAGTGCCCGTAGGGCGTCGATTACTGCCAGTACTGGTGTAATGTGTCCGGCTGTTCCGCCGCCGCAAACCGCGATTTTCATCTAGCTCTTCTCCTTTCGTGTAGCGTGAAATATTTTGCAAAATACCAATGGCAATTAATAGTGCAACTATGCTGGTGCCACCATAGCTAATAAATGGTAAAGTAATGCCCGTTAGGGGTATTATACCAAGCATAGCGGCAATATTAAAGAATGCTTGAAAGCCTATCCAGGCTACTATGCCGGTCGCCACCAACTTGGCGTAGTTGTCTGGAGCATCTCGAATTATCCTGTACCCTCGCCATAGTAGCGCGAAAAATATTCCAATTATTACTGAGCAACCCACAAAACCAAACTCTTCACCGATAATCGCAAATATCGAGTCATTAGTAGCCTCTGGTAGATAGCCATATGCTTGCAAGCTCTTACCCAGCCCTCTGCCAAATAATCCGCCTGATCCCAAGGCAATTAATGCCTGATTAATGTGATACCCCGCGCCTGTTGGATCGTCTGAATTATTTAAAAATGTAATATACCGTGCAAGTCTATAGCGCGATGAAGCTACTAGGGCGATACCACCAAGGATAATCACTCCTACAGCTGTACCAAACATTCTAATTGGTACCCCAGAGACGAAATACATACTCAGCACTGCTACAGTAAGCACCGATGCCGAGCCCATATCTTTTTGTAGAATTACCGCTAGACCAACTGATAGTACAAGTACACCCATTATTGGAAGTAGGCCTTCAAGTGGTTTATTGAGATTCTCACGATTTTTTTCTATCCAAGCTGCAACAAAAAGTATCAATCCTAGCTTGAAAAACTCTATTGGTTGAAAATTGATTGGTCCAATGTCTATCCATCGTGATGCACCGTTGGTTTTTACAGCTATGCCAGGTACTAATACCAAAAACATCATAAGTAGTGAGCCATAAAAGAATACACTTGCATACTTTTGCCAAAATGTATATCTTACTCTGCTCGCAAAAAACCAACAGACAATGCCCAGTCCAAAGCTAACGAGTTGCTTGTAAAAAAAGCTGTTTGCATCACTGCTGCCACCAGTCTGCTTGAGTACGGTGATCCAGCCAGTTGAGTAGATCATTATCAGCCCAATAGCAATAAGGACCAGCACGAGTATGGCTAGAAAATAGTCTGGCCTATGTGCGATAGCAAACGTAGATGGTTTTTTTCTAGGGGGGTTCATAATGAGATTAAGCAGTTATCCGCGAGTGATTAATCCTAGTAGCATGCCAAGACTAGCACTTATAGCACCAATTATCCAAAGCCGCATAGTGACTTTTGTTTCAGGCCAACCAATTGCTTCCAGATGATGGTGTAGGGGTGCTGAAAGAAATATTTTACGGTGAAAGACTTTTTTGGAAAATATCTGGAGTACACTTGAGCCTGCTTCTACTACAAAAACCGCCGCTACGACAGGCAAAACAAATACTGAATTAGTCAGCATCGCCACAACACCCAGTGCAGTACCAAAGGCAAATGAGCCTGTATCACCCATGAAGAATCGAGCCGGGAAAATATTAAACCATGTATAGGCCAGGACTGCACCAACCATTGCTAGACAAAAACCAGCTATGCCAAAATTGCCTTGTGCAAATGCAATTACCCCAAAGGCACTAAATGCACTGGCCAGTAAGCCACCTGCAAGACCATCAAGGCCATCAGCTATGTTGACGGCATTTGCGGTTGCTACAACTACCAATACAAATAGTGGTACATAGAGCC
>CAYNHH010000010.1:2967-4191 GCA_964397085.1 uncultured Candidatus Saccharibacteria bacterium | reverse complement strand
GTGACACTAACTGCTACAATAGCAATTATACCTGCCATGGTAGGGATATTGCGCTTGAACTTGGCTGCATGTAGCTTGCGGAATACCGGGGCTTTTTCACCAGTAGTGGTGGTTTCTCTCTGTTGTTTCCACAGCTTGAGCTTGAACGCATAGCGGGTATAGACGGGTGTAAGGGCCATAGCCAAAACAAAACTTATAAAGCCTTGGAGTAAAATATGTGACATCTGGACTGTAAGGGTGGTTTCGAACATAGTTATGTATCTATTCTATCAAATTTATTGGTTAATTCCCACTCGGTGGCACCTGATAGTACCGGAAAAGCTCTTTGGCTACTGTGGCAAATGCCGGCACGGCAGTTTTCTCAGCAAATCCATCAACCTTAGGATAGTCAATTCTTACAAGCATCACAAACTTTGGATCATCTGCTGGAGCAAAGCCTACAAAACTACCTATGTTCTTATTATCCTCATACCCCTTGCCATCTGGTCGTGGTACCTGAGCTGTACCGGTCTTACCAGCTATTTTGTATCCTTTCATTCGAGTAAGATAGCCGGAGCCCTTCTCTACTACCTGTGTCATCATTTGGGTCGTTTGTGCTGCAGCAGTAGGACTCACTACTGAGCGAACCTCGACAGGCTTGTTTGGAATAATTTCCTGGTTACTATTTACTTCACCAGCAAGAATTGTGGGCTTTACTAGTGTACCCTTATTGGCAATTGCTCCAACGGCTGCGAGTAGCTGAATGGAATTGACTGATATTCCCTGCCCAAAGCTCATATTTGCGTAATCAATGTCATAGGTGTTGGCAGGCTTGATCTTACTGCTTATTTCTCCAGCCTGCTCAATACCAGTTACTTTACCAAATCCAAATTTCTCTATGTACTCACGCAATACTTGTTTACCAGCAAGTGTGATAAGCTTTGGATTGGTACCCAGCTGCTCTAACACAAAGACCATACCAGTATTGAGTGATTTTTGAATAACATCTGTCATATTTTGAATACCAAACTTGTGATTATCAGCATTTCTGATGGTTTTACCGCTCACAGTTACTTCACCGGTATCATCATACTTAGTCTCTGGTGTGACTTTGCCAGTATTGAGCCCCGCGGCCATTGTTATTGCCTTAAACCCACTCCCTGGTTCAAACAACCCTGATACAGAGCGATTCGAAAATAGTGCATAATCTTTAACCGACCTAAAGTCATTTGAATCATAGGTAGG
>CAYNHH010000010.1:0-2867 GCA_964397085.1 uncultured Candidatus Saccharibacteria bacterium | reverse complement strand
TTTTGTAAAATTACACCTGATAATGCAAGTTTTTTTATTTGGTCGGCTTTTTCAGCAGTCACGGCTTTACTAATTTCAACATATCGACTTTTGGTAGCTATCTTGTTTTTTAATTCTTGTGGTGGCATGCCAAGTACTTCAGACAGACTACTTGATGTCTTTTGTTCGTCTTTTACAAACTTTGGATCGACGGCCAAGCTATACACTTCTGTATTGAGTGCAACTGGATACAGTCCGTTTGATTCCTGTAGGTATACAAGGCCTCGCTGGGCCGGTATCTCAAACTTGCGAGACTGCTGAGTAGCAGCCTTTGACGCATATTGTCCGCCCTTTATTGCTTGTACATAAAAAAGCCGCCCTATTGCTACACACCACAATATGGCAAATGCCGTGGTGAGCGCATAAAGACGCCAGCGAGCATGAAAGTGAGTTTGCATACTAGCGCGCCGTAGCAAACGAGACTGTGTCGGTCTTTACGAGTCCACCATTAACAGCGTTAGCTTTAGTTTGAGCCAATGACTGTACTCGAGCTGCTTCAATTTGAAGTTTCTGCTTTTCAGTTTCGAGAGTAGACTGCTTATTTTGTAAATTTGAAATTTTATAATTAAAAACTGATGTTTTGGTGATCTGATTGAGGTATAAAAGCGAAAGAAGAATGACTAGCCCAAGTAGCATCACTCCAACTGAAATTGGACCTGTTTGGAATGCCAATTTGTTACGGGTAATGTTTTGGTTGCGACGCATAGATGCGGTGGCTGCTGTCATTATGTTGTCTCCTTTTTGTATTGAAATTTTTATTTTTGTTTTTATTTTTGTTTTTACTAGTTTTACAAGCTTGAATAACTACGTATTGTAATTATTGAACAGTTATAACACGTACTTTTAGCTTGCGGGCACGTGGGCTTTCGTTTTTGATGACTAAGGTCATTTGAGCCTCCTTTTTATTTTTGTATTATTTAATTTTCTCGACGACTCTAAGTTTGGCACTTCGAGCACGTGGATTGGTTTTATCAAAGTTGGTGCCAGTAATTGGCTTTTTGGTAACCGGGGTAAATTCTGCGCTAGACACAATCTGTCCAAATTCATCTTTTTGCGGTGTACAAAGTGCCTTGAATGCTTGCTTCACGAGCCTATCTTCGAGAGAATGAAAGCTAATAATAGCTATTCTGCCCCCTGGCAAGAGACTTGTTGGCATTTCACTTAGAGCTGACTTTAATGAGTCTAGCTCATTGTTGACAGCTATTCTTAAGGCTTGAAAACTCTTGGTAGCAGGATGAATTTTTCCAGATTTACCAGTCTCATGAGAGATTATGTCTGCGAGTTGTGTTGTGGTGCGAATGGGCTCGAGTCTGCGTGACTCAACAATCTTGCGTGCAATACGCCTACTCTGCCGCTCTTCTCCGTACTGATACAAAATATCAGCCAGATCTGCTTGCGGGTAGGTATTCACTATGTCATACGCTGTAAGGATTTGGTCTTGATTCATGCGCATATCGAGCGGGCCATCTTGCATAAAACTAAAGCCTCTTTCGGCATTATCTATCTGCGGAGAGCTCACTCCAATGTCTGCAAGAATCATATCTACTTTTGGCATTTCTTCTTGCCAATCGATAGTACCAAAATCTGCTTGTGTAATTGTCACGTTGTCGTGCGATTTAAACTTTGTCTGTAATGCAAGAATTGCCTCACGATCTTTGTCAAACAAATAACCGTGGCCAGTATCTCCAACCATATCAAGCAATATTTCGCTGTGACCACCAAATCCGGCAGTCAGATCAGCAAATCTCTCACCTTTCTGTGGTTTCAACAATTCGATCACATTCTCTAATAAAACTGGTGTGTGTCTTTTCATGTCAAGGTTACCTATTCAGCAGCCAGCTGTGTGTTTTTATTTTTGTTTTTTTGTAAACTACCCAGAGTTTGGGCAGTTAAGTGTGGCAAGGACCTATTAAATAAGTCCTTGTAGAGTTGAGATAGTTTGTGAGGTGGAGTTTTGTGTTGCATGTACGTACTAGAGTATTGTTTTAAGCGTCACCCTCCAGGAACGCTCACTGACTGCCAAATAGTTAACTTTGATTTTTGTGTTTGTTTTAGTTTTTAAAGAGCATTTGTCTTATAAAAGACCATCAAATGGACTGCTGTGCCCTACTTAGCGCTGATGCGAAAGTATTTTCCAGCTCTAACGGCAATAACGTCTTTTTTGCCATTGAGCAGTGTCATGTGATGAGCTTCTAATGTGATTCTTCCCTGTTTGCTATCCAGCCCAGCAATTGTTTTGCCAGCCCTAAAGCGTACATTGAGATCAGCGGTTGCTTCGTCAAGTATATCGCCCTGCAAGGCTTTTTCCATCTCTTTATTCCAAACTGATTCAGGATAAATGTGGATGTAATTCTTAAAGCCAGGGGTGATAACTACGTTTTGCCCAAATTCTTTTCTAAGTTGCGTAGGAATTGTCAGTCGGTTCTTGTCGTCTAGTTTTCTTTCGAAGTAATCCATTGTTTTGCTTATGTTCTCTTTAGACTTTCTTCTTACCCACTGTTACCCACTAACACCAGTATATACCAATTGATTACCCACTGTAAACTACTTTGAATAATAAATGTATGTATATTCATCTATTTGTTTTGCTTTTGTTAAGGCAAAATATGACATTCTACGAACACAGTACGAAATCACTTATGCTTCAAATAGCACATTGTTGATATACTTATATACATGAGACACAGAAAACGAATTGCGGCCGACTATTTACACAGTGGATTCTTTGGCGTCGAAGACAGTCTGGTATCTACAACTGGAGCACTGGCAGGTATAGCAATTGGCGCTTCTAGCAAAGCTGCAATTATCTCAGCTGCCCTGGTTATAAT